>JALZWD010000239.1 GCA_023300365.1 Flavimaricola sp.
ACGCCCCGTGGCGCGGGCATAGCCATCGGCCATAAATCCCGCACCCTGTTCGTGGCGCGCAAGGATATGGGTGAGGCCCGCCTCTTCGATGCCGCGGTACATCTCTTGGTTATGCACGCCCGGAATGCCGAAGATCACCTCAACCCCGCGGTCTTTGAGCATATGGGATAGTTGCGCGCCAAGGGGTCTCGTTTGCATCAGTCTCTCCAAAAATTACGGGTCACAAGGACCAGAACGGCCATCATCTCAAGGCGGCCCACAAACATTGCCACCGTTAAAATCCATTTGGCAGGATCGTTAAGCCCCGCGAAATTGCCCGCCGGGCCGATTTCAGTGCCCAAACCGGGGCCAATATTGGCAAGTGCCGTGGCCGCACCAGAAACGGATGTGATGAAATCAAGGCCCGTCATGCTGAGGGCCACGGACACAACCCCAACCGAAACGATGAACACCACAAAAAACGCCATCACCGAATTGAGGACGTCATCACTGACGGTGCGGCCATCATAGCGGGGTTGGAACACGCCGTGGGGGCTGTGGATTTGGCGGATTTGCGCGCGGATCGAGGCAAAGAGGATTTGATAGCGAAAGATCTTAACCGAACAGGCGGTGGATCCCGCACAGCCGCCGATCAGCCCGATGAAAAAGAACATCATCACCGCAAACGCGGACCATTGCATATAGTCGGCCGCCGCATAGCCAGTGCCGGACATGATGCTGACCACATTAAACATCACCAAACGCACCACAGGCTCGGTCACGCCAAATACGGCCGCAAGCGACATCACCATCGCCGCCGAACAGCCCAGAATAAGCAGCAAAAACACCCGCACCTGACTGTCGCAAAACAAGGGCCGGGCCGAGCCGCCAAGCATTTGTACATAGCGCACAAACGGCAAAGCCGCGAGGAACATGAACACGGTGGCCGCGTATTGGGCAAAGGGGCCGTAGTCCATAAAGGATCGGTCAGTATTGGCAAACCCGCCGGTGGCAATTGTCGTCATCGCATGCACCACCGCATCAAAGGCAGGCATGCCAGCAAGGATATAAGTGACCGCGCAGGCAAAGGTGAGGCCCACGTAAATAACCGAGATATTGCTGGCGATCTCGGCGGCCCGCGGCAGGATTTTTCCCATGGTTTCAAAGCCTTCGCTGCGAAACACCTGCATGCCGCCCACCTTGAGTTCGGGCAAAAACACCATCGCCATCACAATGATCCCAATGCCGCCCAACCATTGCAAGATACCGCGCCACAACAAAAGCCCCTCGGGCAGGCCATCGATATGCGGCATGATGGTAGAGCCCGTGGTGGTGATCCCTGACATGGCCTCAAACATCGCGTCGGTGATACTGAGTTGCGAGGCGCCAATGACAAAGGGCAAGGCGCCAAACACCGGCAAGGCAAGCCAGACCAATGTCGTTAGCATAAATGTTTGGCGCAGGGTCATGCCCACGCCATCAACGCCGTTTGAGCAGGCCACAGAAACCGTGGCGCCCAACATCATCGTCAGCATCGAGGCCGTCAAAAACACCGGCCACTGGCCATTGTTCGACACCACGTCCGCCAGCAACGGCCCAAGCATCGTCAGCCCAAGGGCCGCCACCAACAGGCCAATCACATATCCAACAGGGCGCAAATCCAACATGGCGCGAGGGTTGGCGGTCTGTGCACGGCAAGTCAAGCATTTGCCCCGTTTTGCCGCCCGAAACTCGTCCACGGCGTGCCATAATACCGGCCCAATATCCCAATATCAAAAAGATGCATTTTATGATGTATTAAGAATTCCAGCGATTTCGGGACCTGCCGTGACACATCCCTATGAAAACCTGCCAGCAGAGGCCTATTGGGCATCGGGCGTTACGCGCCGCGCGCCAATGTCGCTGCCGGGCCTTTATGCACCCCGCTTTGCGATCACGCAAAAAACCCGCATCGCCACTGCCGGAAGCTGTTTTGCGGCGCATATCAATCGGTATCTGCGTATGGCGGGATGCGATGTCTTGGATGCGGAACCCGCACCCGCCGCCATGCCCGACGCCACAGCGAAGCGCTTTGGATACCGACAATTTTCCGGGCGCTACGGCAACATTTACACCGCGCGTCAAATGCGCCAATTGCTTGATGAAGTGGCCGATGGCGCCGCCGATCCGGGCTTAATCTGGGAAAATCGCGGACGGTTTCGCGATGCACTGCGCCCCCGCATCGAACCCGAGGGCCTTGAGACCGCACAAGACGTGTTGTTGCACCGCGACTATCACTTGGAACGCACCTCGCAGATGTTGCAAAATGCAGAGGTGTTCATCTTTACGCTGGGCCTGACCGAGGGTTGGCAAGATATCCAAACCGGCCGGGTATTTCCCATCTGTCCGGGTGTCGCGGGGGGGCAATTTGACCCCACACAACACCAGTTCGTCAATTTCCGCTATGGCGATGTGCTGGCCGACCTTCAGGCAATCCACCAAACATTGCGGCGGTTCAACCCCGCGATGCAGCTTTTGCTCACCGTCTCGCCCGTGCCGCTTACGGCCACCGCCGCAGGCCAGCATGTGCTGAGCGCCACCAGCCATTCCAAAGCCACCTTGCGTGCCGCAGTGGGCGATTACGTCGCCAGCACCGCACAGGCCGATTATTTCCCAAGCTACGAGATCATCACCACGCAAGCGGCAGGCGGCCCATTTTTCGCCCCCAACCAGCGCAGTGTGACACCCCAAGGCATCGAGCAAGTGATGGAGATTTTCTTTGCCAGCCACGGGTTGGTCGAGCAGCCTGCCCCACCCCATGCCCCCGATAGCGCGTCCGAGACATCCGAAACCTCCGACGACGATATCTGCGACGATGTCTTGCTTGAGGCG
>JALZWD010000240.1 GCA_023300365.1 Flavimaricola sp.
CGGCACGCTCTTCGCGCTTGAGGTGGTCTTGCGCCACTTTGCCGTGCACGCCTTTGCCCCCATCGCCATCGCCTCCGTCGCGGGCACAGTGGTCAGTCGCTTGGCCTTTGGCGATATCACCGAATTCTCGCTCCCCGATCAAACCATGCTCGCCTTCTACGAAGAACTCCCCGCCTTCATGATCCTTGGCCTCGTCTGCGGTGTGGTGGCCTTTATCCTCATGCGCGCGATCTTCTGGACCGACGACCTCGCCGCCGACCTTCAGGCCAGCACAGGTGCCCCGCGGTGGCTGCGCCCAACGATTGCGGGGGCGTGCCTTGGCGTCCTTGCGATCTTCTTCCCGCATATCATCGGTGTTGGCTACGAGACGACCTCCGCCGCCCTCCAAGGCGATCTGTTGGCCCACGAGGCCTTTGTTTTTGTCATCCTCAAAGTCGCTGCGGTCGCGATCACGATGGGCGGGCGCATGGGCGGGGGCATCTTCTCGCCCTCGCTGATGATTGGCGCGCTCACGGGGCTTGCCTTTGGCCTTATCGCCACCGCGATCTTTCCCAATGTCTCCGGCGACAGCACGCTTTACGCCCTTGCCGGAATGGGCGGGGTGGCCGCTGCGGTTCTTGGTGCGCCAATCTCGACCACGCTCATCGTGTTTGAATTGACCGGCGATTGGCAAACTGGCCTCGCGGTTATGGTCACTGTTTCGCTGTCCTCTGCACTGGCCAGCAGGCTTGTGGATCGCTCCTTTTTCCTCACTCAATTGGAACGGCGCGGTGTGCATGTCGCCGCGGGGCCACAGGCATGGCTCTTGGGGACGTTTCAGGTCCAAACCATCATGCGCGCCGCCGACGCACCCCGCGGCGCACCCATCGAAGACTGCCAAGAAATGCTCCTTGCGGGCACATGGCTCGCCACCGACGCGACCCTCGAGGCCGCCATGCCAATATTTGAAAAAACCAACGCCACGTTTATCCCCATCGCCCATTTCCCCGCCGACGATGCGCCCCCCGAAATCTGGGGCGCATTGTTTCAGGTCGATGCCCTCAAGGCGCTCAATCGCGCCATGGCGATGACCGCCGCAGAAGAGCATTCCTAAACCGAAAGAGGGGGGCGGCCCGGCGCGTCTTAAACAAATTTGCCGCACTCACAAATCATTGAATGGATTTGCCTAACCGGGTTCTGTCGCCTGCGTCCCAACCTGCTATAAACGCTGAATAAATAAGCACTCAAGTGCAAAGACCAACGAGGCAGGATCAGGCGCAGCAGCGCTTTTTCGCATTTACAAGGTAGCGCAGGCCAAAGGGCCTGCCGGGCGTGTTATGGTGATAGGCGAAGCAGGCAGTATTACGGCAAATATGCCGACGCCAGAGGACACGATCACGGTCCAATTGGCCCAAGCACTTACCAATCCGGTTTTTGCTCTGACGGGCACAAGCAACGGCAACCATGAATTTGTCTTGCGGGTTATTGATCAAACGCTCGATGCCAATGGCGATACCACGGCCTTCACGTTCATCATTGATGAATGGGAATACCTCAACGAGCGACATTCCGTTTTTGAGACGATCAATTGGCTTGCCATCGAAGAGGGCGTGCACAGTCTTCCCGATGGCCGCATTATCGAAGCAGGCCTCAGTTCGATCTCAAGCAACAGTTCAAACACCGGCGGCTCCGCCAGCTTTAACGGCGCTTTTACCGACCCACCGATCGTCTTGACCAATGTGATGTCGTCCAACGACGTCACCGCCGTTGATAGCGACCCAAGCAATATCACCGCCTCAGGGTTCGACATCACCCTCCAAGAAGAAGAAGCCCAAGATGGGGTTCATGGCGCCGAAACGGTTGGCTGGATCGCCATTCAATCGGGCGGTGGTGACCCAAGTTCAGGCACCGCCACGGCCTATGGCGCCTTTGACGAAGACGTCAGTGTTTTTGACATTGAGCCGGGCTTTACAAACAGCGTGGTCCTTGCCGAAACCCAAACGCTTGATGGGCCCGATACGGCAAGTGTTTCGATCGACAGCCAATCAAACACAAGCGTGGGCCTCTTTCTCGAAGAAGAAACGTCTCTCGATGATGAAGTTGGGCATGTCGACGAAACCGTGGGCGTCGTCGTATTTGAAGATGGCCTTATCCCCTGTTTCACCGCCGGCACGCGTATTCTCACGCCGTCGGGCCATGTTTTGGTGCAAGACCTCAGGATCGGACATTGGGTAACAACGGCCGACAACGGGGCACAGCGCATTCGCTGGATAGGGCGCCGTAAATTTGGCAAACAAGACCTCGCGGGCAATCCCAACCTGCGGCCGGTGCGCATTCTCGCGCAATCGCTGGGGATGCAATTGCCAGAACGCGATCTTCTTGTCTCGCGCCAGCACCGCATGCTCGCCGCCAGCACAATTGCCGAACGTATGTTTGGCGACCGCGAAGTCTTGGTCTCGGCGATCAAACTGACAGCACTTCCGGGCATCTACGTTGATCTAGATGTCGATGAGGTCGAATATATTCATCTCTTGTTTGATGATCACGAAATTCTCTTTGCCGAAGGGGCGCAAACAGAAAGCCTGTTTTTGGGCGACAACGCGCAACAAACACTGAGCAAAGAAGGCCGACAAGAAATCTCTCAGATATTTCCGGATTTGGCATCGGTCGGCTCGGCCGTAAAACCCGCCAGATCAATTCCTACCGGCGGGCGCCAAAAACAGTTCATGGCGCGCCACTGCAAAAACAGCAAATACATCTTGAACTAGCCCCAGGACGGTGGGGCAAGGCGACGCCGAAATCGCGCGCTGGAACGTGGTTTACGTATGCTTAAAATTTTTATTATTGATTTAGATCAACGGCTTAGGTGTGTGTCCAACCTTGGACACCTCTCTCACAACGCAGCACAGGCGGCCTCCAGCCACACCAAAGCAGCCCCCTCAACCCGCGGCCCAATCTTTTCCAAGACCTGCGCATGATACCGATCAATCCACTCTTTTTCGGCGATATTGAGCAGCGAGACATCAATCAAACGCCGATCAAACGGCACCCAAGTCAGCGTCTCAAAAGACAGCATCTCGCGGGCATCAGCCCCCTCAATTTCCGGCGCATCCCGAACATAGATCAGGTTCTCAATCCGGATCCCAAAAGACCCCTCCCGGTAATATCCCGGCTCATTCGACAAGATCATCCCCGCCTCAAGCGGCACCATATTGCGCCGCGAAATCCCCTGCGGACCCTCATGAACGCTCAAATAAGCCCCCACACCATGCCCCGTCCCATGATCATAATCGCGCCCCATCTCCCACAAAGGCACCCGCGCGAGCGCATCCAAATCACGCCCCGCCACACCCTTGGGAAACCGAGCCCGACTGATCGCAATCATCCCGCGCAAAACGGCGGTATATGACGGGATCGCATCCTGTGGCGGCTCCCCAATCACAACCGTCCGGGTGATATCTGTGGTCCCATCCAAATACTGCCCACCACTGTCCACCAACAACAACTCGCCCGCAGTCACCGCCCGGTTCGTTTCCTCAGTCACGCGGTAATGAACGATCGCCCCATGTTCGCCAGCCCCGCAAATCGTCTCGAACGAGACATCGAGCAAAGCATTCGTCTCGCGCCGGAACCCCTCCAATGCGGTCACCACATCGATCTCGGTCAAGCCGCCACCCAAAGCCGTCTCATCAAGCCAAGCAAGAAACCGAACCACCGCCGCCCCATCGCGCAAATGCGCGGCCACACTCCCGGCAATCTCGGTGCTGTTTTTGCGCGCCTTAGGAAGCGCGCAAGGATCGGCCGCGTCCACCACAGCAATTCCCGCCGCATCCAACCTGTCTTTTACAATCTGCGGAACGCGCGCGCCATGTATCTCGACCGGACCTCCCAGTTTTGCGATGGCATCCAAAAACGTCTCAATCGGATGCACAACAACCTCGGCCCCCAAATGCGCCCGCAGACCGTCGGCTTTTCCAGCTCCAGCGAAAAGATCAACCGCACCACTATCATGCAAAACCGCAAAGGCCTGCGGTACAGGATTGCGCTCAATATCGCGGCCCCGGATGTTAAGCAGCCACGCGATACTATCAGGCGAGGTCAAAATCGCTGAACGCCCCACCAACCCAGCCGCCAACCGCGCCCGCTTGTCGGAATTTGTCTCACCGGCTAAATCATCGCGATAGGCAAAGAACGGTTCATTTGGCGCATCCGGTTGATCTTGCCACAATGGATCAATCAGATTGTCGACAGCACTCAATTCAATTCCCACCGGGTCCAATTGCTTGCTCAACTTGTCAATTGCATCGGCCGAATGCAGCCACGGATCAAACCCAACAACCGCACCTTTGTCCAGATGCTCGATCAACCAATCGCCCAGTTGTACTTCGGGCCAATGGACCGGCGTAAACACATCCGCCACTTGGTCGCGCACTTGAACGCGGTAGCGGCCATCGATGAACACGCCCGCTTTGTTGGCCAGAACAACCGCAAAGCCTGCCGATCCTGTAAAGCCCGTCAACCAGGCCAATCGCGCGTCGCGCGGTGCGACGTATTCACCCGCCCATGCATCTTCGCGCGGCACCAAATAGGCATCCAAACCCTGCGCGAACATCGCGTTTCGCAACGCGGCCAAACGCGGTGGTCCTTGTTGCGGTGTTGTTTGCGATCCAAATGTTTGAAACATATGCCCACCCCAATCTTCTTTTGGCCAACCACTCCCGCCGGAGGCTCCACCGTTTTATAAAAACCAATGCCTGCATTGTGCCAAGCATCATTGGCCGCAATCGAAAATTATTTCTTTAATAATTTTGCCCCAATGATGCCTGCCTCACGCAACATTGCGCAGACCCAACACGCGGGCGCGCTTGCGTGGGTCGCTGTCAAACAGGCTTGCCAATTGCTCTGTCATTGCGCCCGCCAATTGTTCGACATCGGTGATCGTAACCGCCTTGTCATAATAGCGGGTCACGTCATGGCCGATACCAATCGCGATCAGTTCAACCGCTTTGCGTTTTTCGACCATCTCGATCACGTCGCGCAGGTGTTTTTCCAAGTAATTCGCGGGGTTAACGGACAACGTTGAATCGTCCACCGGCGCGCCATCCGAAATCACCATCAACACTTTGCGGGCTTCTTGACGCGCAGTGATGCGGCGGTGCGCCCATTCCAGCGCTTCCCCGTCGATGTTTTCCTTAAGCAAGCCTTCTTTCATCATCAGGCCGAGGTTGTCGCGCGAACGGCGCCATGGCGCATCGGCGCGCTTGTAGATGATATGGCGCAAATCGTTTAGGCGACCCGGCTGTTGCGGGCGGCCTTCAGCCAGCCATTCTTCGCGTGACAATCCGCCCTTCCAAGCCTTCGTCGTGAAGCCCAAGATTTCGACCTTCACTGAGCAGCGTTCCAATGTGCGGGCCAGAACATCCGCACAAATCGCAGCGATTGAGATCGGGCGGCCGCGCATGGAACCGGAATTGTCCAGCAGCAGTGTCACGCAGGTGTCGCGAAACTCGGTATCTTGCTCGACCTTAAAGCTAAGCGGCGTGGTCGGGTTGGCAACAACACGCGCCAAACGACCCGCGTCCAGAATGCCCTCTTCTTGGTCAAACGACCATGAGCGGTTTTGCTGCGCCTGAAGGCGGCGTTGCAGTTTGTTTGCCAGCCGTGACACCGCGCCCTTTAACGGCTCAAGCTGCTGATCCAGATAAGCCCGCAGGCGTTCCAGCTCAGCAGGTTCCGCCAAATCTTCCGCGCCGATCTCTTCGTCGTGCTCGGTGGAATAGACGATGTAGTTCGGGTCCGCGTCGGACACAGGCTGCGGGGCGGGAGGCTCCATCGGTGCCTCGCCTTCGGGCATGTCGGCTTCTTCGCCCATCTCCTGATCAGCCATGTCATCCATGGAGACCTGCGCCTGCGAGGCATCTTGTTGTTCCTCTTGG
>JALZWD010000241.1 GCA_023300365.1 Flavimaricola sp.
AAACCGCCCCCAAGGCCAAGGCCGCGGGCACAGTTTGAACAAACAAAATACTGGTCGACACAGTCACCGCACCGAACACACCCGCCACCAAAACACACAGCAAAAAGAACGTCGCCACATTGCGCGCCCATGCGGCATCCTTAATCAGCAACGCCCAGATCAAACCAGCGGCAAGAAACCCGTTATACAACCCTTGGTTCGCCGCCATCGCGGTGGTCGGCGCAAACAACTCCGCAGGCAGGCTGCTAAAGACGCGCGGCCCCCGGCTTTCCCAGGCAAACATCTCAAACCACAAAATATAGGCGTGCAAGGCCGCAATCAGGCCAACAAGACCTTTGGCGATAACAGACATAACGTTTCTCCCCCAAGTTGTGACGCACCTTAAAAAAAGGGCCGCCCCGAAGGACGACCCTCAGATAGTCCAGTGGAACGCGGCCTTAGCCGTTCACGCTGTCCTTCAATGCCTTGGCGATTGTCATCTTAACAACCTTGTCGGCTTCTTTCTTGATCTGCTCGCCTGTGGCAGGGTTGCGAACCATACGCTCGGGGCGTTCACGGCAATAAATTTTGCCAACGCCAGGCAAGGTAACAGCGCCGCCTGCGGAAATTTCTTCCGTGATAAGGCCCGTCATGGCCTCAAGAACTGTTGTCGCACCTTTTTTGTCAGTGTCCAATTTTTCGGACAATGCAGTGATAAGCTGCGCTTTGGTCAGTGGTGATTTTGCCATTTTGTTTTTCTCCCTCATCATGACCCTAATATTGGGTCCTGCTCGTGCAAAACTACGTTATGTAGTGATGTGACACAACGAAACCGCCCCCGATGCAAGCAAAAACAAGCTATTTTCTTACTCTGAGTCCATATTTTTGACTTTTTAGTTCATTTTTTAAAGAAAAGCGGTCTCTTCAAAGCTTCTCAGCTTACGACTATGGATCCGATCAAGCGGCATATCGCGAAGCCGTTCCATCGCGCGAATGCCAATCATCAGGTGCCGAGACACCTGTGTTGTATAGAAATCCGACGCCATTCCGGGCAGCTTCAGCTCGCCGTGCAGCGGCTTGTCACTGACGCACAGCAACGTGCCGTAAGGCACGCGAAAACGAAATCCATTGGCCGCAATCGTGGCGCTTTCCATATCCAAGGCCACCGCCCGCGATTGGCTTAGGCGCTGCACTGGTCCGCTGTGCTCGCGAAGCTCCCAATTGCGGTTGTCAAAGCTCGCGACCGTACCAGTTCGCATGATCCGCTTAAGCTCATAACCCTCAAGCTCGGTCACACTCGCCACCGCGCACTCAAGCGCGATCTGGATTTCCGCCAACGGCGGGATCGGCACCCAAACCGGCAGATCATCATCCAAAACCTTGTCTTCACGCAAATACGCATGCGCGAGAACAAAATCCCCCAAACGCTGCGAATTGCGCAAACCGGCGCAATGCCCCACCATCAGCCATGCATGCGGCCGCAGCACCGCGATGTGATCTGTCGCCGTCTTGGCATTCGATGGCCCCACACCGATGTTCACCAATGTGATCCCACCGCCGTGCTTACGCTTAAGGTGATAGGTCGGCATCTGAGGCAGCTTGGCAGGCACCGGCATCTCGGCCTTGGCATCAGTGATAACCGTATTCCCCGGCCCCACAAACGCGGTATACCCACTGTCCGGATCGGCAAGCATTTCGCGGGCATAGGCCTCAAACTCTTCGACATAGAACTGATAGTTGGTAAACAGCACATGGTTCTGAAAATGGTCCGGCGCCGTGGCCGTGTAATGCGCCAAACGCGCCAGCGAATAATCCACACGCTGCGCAGTAAACGGCGCCAATGGCTCGGACCCATCGGGATAACAAAACCCCTCGCCATTCACGATATCGTCGTTGGTGGTCTCAAGGTCGGGCACGTCAAACACATCGCGCAGGGTGAAATCCATCGCCCCCTCTTGCGGCACCGTCACGTTCGGATCCCCCGCCACGGCAAAATGCACGGGCATCGGCGTATCCGACATCTGGATCGTCACCGGCTGGTCGTGGTTCTTGATAATCAGCTTCATCTGCTGCTCAAGGTAATAGGCAAACAAATCCGGCCGCGTAATCGTGGTGGAATATTCCCCCGGCTCGGCAACATGGCCAAAACTCAGACGGTTATCCGTCAGCTCAAACGACGATGTCGAAAACCGGATCTCGGGATAAAACGCCCGCACACGCGCAGCAGGCCGCCCCTCGGTACTGGCCTTTGAGAAATGCTCGGTCAAAAACCCAACCGACAAATCAAACAAGTCCTGCAACCGCGCCACCGCCGCCTTGGGATCCCGAAAGCTTTCCGGTGCGGGCGCCTTGGGGGACAAAACATCAGAAATAGGCAAGCGCTTCATGGCGTATCCTCAAACAAATCGGTGATTTCAAATTTGGTCACATCCACAAGGCCCAGATCACTGATCCTAAGCTCTGGGATCACCACAAGGGCCAACAACGAATGCTGCATAAAGGCGTTATTAAGCGTACATCCACACGCCGCCATCGCCGCGATCATCTTGGCGGCACTTGCCGCAACCTGCGCCGCAGGCCGGTCCGACATAAGCCCCGCAATCGGCAGCTCAACCATCGCAAGCTCGACCCCGTCCTTAAACACGGTCACACCGCCACCCACCTGCCCCAAACGGTTCGCGGCCAGCGCCATATCCCGCCGCGACGTGCCCACCACAATCATATGATGGCTGTCATGCGCCACAGTCGAGGCAATCGCCATCTCGCCGCTATAGCCAAAGCCAGAGACAAACCCATTGGTCACATCCCCCGTCGCACGGTGCCGCTCAACCAAGGCAATCTGACACACCTCGCCCGTCGCCTGCACCCGCCCCTCGGTCACCGGCAGCTCAAAACGCAACGCCTTGGTCGGCGCTTGGTTCTCAACCACACCAATCACCTTCGCGGTGACAGCATTGGCCCCCTCAGGGGCCGGAATATCAAAATCCGCCGCACCCAGCGCCTTGCCCAAATGCACCGTCTGCCGCGCACTCTGCGGCCAATCATAATGCGGACACTCCACGGCAATCTTGCCATCCACCGCCACCGTCTGCCCCCGCGCAATCACATGCTCAATCGGCAGGGTCTTCAAATCAGAGGTCAAAATAACATCCGCCCGCCGCCCCGGCGCAATACTCCCCAAGTCACGCTCCAGCCCGAAATGCGTCGCCGTATTGATCGTCGCCATCTGCAACGCCACCACCGGATCACAACCACACGCAATCGCATGGCGCACCACACGGTTCATATGCCCGTCATTCACAAGCGTCTCGGCCATGCAATCATCGGTGCACAATATGAAATTACGCGGATCAAGCCCCCGCTCGGTCACCGCCGTGATCTGGCTCTCCACGTCATACCACGCGCTCCCAAGGCGCATCATCGACCGCATCCCATTGCGCACACGCGCCAACGCATCCGCCTCGGCCGTGCCCTCATGATCATCCGCCGCACCACCCGCCACATAGGCCGAAAACGCCACCCCCTTGTCAGGGCTCGCATAATGCCCGCCCACGGTCTTGCCCACATGCATCGTCGCTGCCATCTCGGCCAACATCTGTGGATCGCCGTTAATCACACCAGGGAAATTCATCATCTCCCCAAGGCCCACAATCCCCGGCCACCCCATCGCCTCGGCCACATCCTCGGCGCTAATCTCAAACCCCGTGGTCTCCAAACCGGGGGCAGAGGGCGCACAAGACGGCATCTGCGTAAAAATATTAACCGGCTGCATCATCGCCTCGTCATGCATCATCCGCACACCCGCAAGGCCCAAAACATTGGCAATCTCATGCGGATCGGTAAACATCGTCGTCGTCCCATGCGGGATCACCGCGGCGGCAAACTCGGCGGGCGTCAACATCCCGCTCTCAATATGCATATGCCCATCACATAGACCGGGGATCAAATACCGCCCCTCGGCCTCAATCACCCGCGTGTTGGCACCAATACAATGCGCCGCATCCGGGCCCACATAAGCAAACCGCCCTTCCGCAATCGCCACCTGCCAGCCATCCAAAATCTCGCGGCTCTGCACATTCACCAACGCACCACCGCGAATAACCAAATCCGCAGGCGCACGCCCCGCCGCCACACCAACCAATTGCGCGGCCACATCGGCCCAAGATGTCACTGAATTTTCCATAGCATAGGGTATCGCCATTTCCCCTTGGGCTTCAAGCCATGAGCAAAGCCCCCTCTTGGTGTCTCATCTTGCCAAAAATACCTCCCGCCGGAGGCCGCACAACATACCCCCCAAAAACAACGCCCAAAGTCCCCCAAAACATCCGCCACAAAACGCCAAACATGTCGTGCGCGGCGCAGACGCGCTCCGTTTGGCTAAAAAATATGTCGTTTTCTGACTGCGCAAACCGCAAAATCCATCCTACACTATGGCCAAAATCACGGGAGAGACGGCGATGGACGGCACAGGTTCAAACATCGATCATTGGCAAGAACGGGTCGACATGGCCGCGGCCTTCCGCTGGACCGCACGCCTTGGCATGCACGAAGCTGTCGCCAATCACTTTAGCCTCGCGATCAACGACGACGGAACACGGTTCTTGATGAACCCCAACCAAATGCATTTTGCCCGCATCCGCGCCTCCGACATGATCGTGGTCGACGCCAATGATCCCGCCTCCATGAAAGGGCCAAACGCCCCCGACCCCACCGCATGGGGCTTGCACGGCGGCATCCACCGCCATGTGCCGCACGCACGCTGCGCGATGCATTGCCACTCAATCTTTGCCACTGTGCTGGCCTCGCTTGCCGATAGCCGCCTGCCCCCAATCGACCAAAACTGCTGCACCTTCTTCAACCGCTACGTCATCGACGACGGCTACGGCGGCTTGGCGTTCGAAGACGAGGGCGAACGCTGCGCCCGCCTGTTCTCTGACCCTGCAAAAAAGGTGATGATCATGGGCAACCACGGCGTGCTGATTATCGGCGATACCGTCGCCGACACGTTCAACCGCCTGTTCTATTTCGAACGCTCCTGCGAAACCTACATCCGCGCCCTGCAAACCGGCCAAAAACTACGCATCCTGCCCGACGACGTCGCCGAAAAAACCGCACAAGAGCTTGAGGGCTACCCCGAACAAGACGCGCGCCATTTGGCCGAGCTTAAGGCAATCCTCGACGACGAGGGCAGCACCTATGACAGCTAGACAAGAATGGAACCACCTGCCCCAAACGCCCATCCGCGTCTCGCCGCTGTGGCAATGGCCACCGCAACCCTTGGCCACCCTGCGCTGGTACGCCGACAGCTGGTTTTTCTTTACCATCAACGGCGCAATCGCAGGCATCGCCTTTCTGGCTTATGCCTACGCAAGCCCCACGCTTGAACAAACCGCCACGCTCTCACTCGGCTGGCCCCTGCTGATCTGGCTGCGCAACGCGCTCATCGTCACGGTTGTGGCGGGCACATTGCATCTGTGGTTTCACAAATTCGCGGCCCAAGGCACCGATCTCAAATACGATCCGCGCCCCTTCCCGCGCAAAGGCCGCGTGTTCACCCTAACCGACCAGATGAAAGACAACATGATCTGGACGATCTGTTCGGGCGTCACCATATGGTCCCTGCTCGAAGTGCTGTTGTGGTGGTCCATGGCCAACGGCTGGGCCTCCGTCATCTCGTTTCAAACCAACCCCATCTGGTTCGTGGCGATCTTCTTTTTGATCCCCGTGTGGGAAAGCTTTTACTTCTACTGGATCCACCGCCTCTTGCACACCAACATCATGTACCCCTTCCACGCGCTGCATCACCGCAACACCGACATCGGCCCATGGTCCGGCCTGTCGATGCACCCGGTCGAACATATGTTCTACTTTGGCTCGGTCCTTGTGCACTTCGCCATCGCCTCGCATCCCGTCCACATCATCTTTCATTTGATGTTCTACGGACTGCTCGCAATCACCACGCATACCGGCTTTGAAGGCGTGCTGTTTCGCAACAAAAAGCGCCTGCACTTGGGCAATTTCCACCACCAAATCCACCACCGCTACTTTGAATGCAACTACGGCAATCTCGATGTGCCGTGGGATATCTTGTTCGGCTCATGGCACGATGGCACGCCCGAGGGCAAAGCGATGATGAAAGAGCGTTTGAAAAATCGTGAAAACCACGACAAACAAAAGTTCCGATGGGGGTATTACCTGGGTTTAAACACACTAGACTTTGATATAAACTATACCGCTGAGCAATCTTTAATTGACCCAGAATTTCAAGACATTGAAACCAGAAAAACTACAAGTTTTAATGTTGGATTGATAGGTAATATGCGTTTGAACGATTATGTGGATTTACGTATAGAACCTGGAGTGATTTTTAACACTAGAGAACTGTATTTCCCTAATGTTACTGACGTTAATGACCGAACAAGAGAAGTACAAACAACTGCTGTTCACATACCGCTATTACTAAAATTATCCACTAAACGTTTAAACAATTTTAAGCCTTTTATAGTCGGTGGTTTTTCTACATCTATTAATTTATCTAGTAATGAGGATAATCCAGATGATAACAGTGCTGGGCAATTTAGGACTAAAACTAATTTATATTCTTACGAGCTTGGTTTTGGTATAGATTTCTTTTTACCTTATTTTAAATTTACACCATCTATTAGAGGGGTGTTTTCTATGACTGATGAACTCATTCCAGATGAAGACCCTAATAGCGAGTACACTTCATTTATTGACGAAATGGAAACAAGAGGTTTATTTATAAACTTTACTTTTCAATAGAAAGCTAAAACAACCCTTTAAGATTTAAGAAATGTTTTCAATCCAAAAAGGAGTAAAATAAAGACTACAAAAAACACGACTACCCAAACACTCCCTTTGTAATATTTTTTGTGAGTAAGTATATCTTTACGATAACTAAATACCATAAAAATAACAAAAGCTACAAAAAAACAGGCGGCAAATATAAGTTGCTTGGTACTGAACATAGTTTGTTTTATTTTTAG
>JALZWD010000242.1 GCA_023300365.1 Flavimaricola sp.
AACGGCAGCTCGAACACTTCGGTCGATGGAAAACGGCCCGGAGTATAGCCCACAACCGTCCAAACGATGTCCGCAACACCGTCAACAGCCTGGTCCATCAGCTCTGGTGGCGTGCCACCCAACGCCATTGCGGCAAACCGGTCAATCTTGATCCGGCCTTCTGATTGTGCCTCTACATTGTCCGCCCAAACATCCAGAATTTGAACTGGCACGTTTGCCTGCGCTGGCAAAAATTGATGCATGTTCAAGGTAACTTCTTGAGCAAGGGCGCCCGACGCCGACAGCGCCAGTGTGGCAGCGCCCAGTGTAGTTGTGATCTTTTGCATTTAACGACCTACCTAAATTTCCTTGCCAGCGGCCCTTTGACCTTGTCCGGCGATATCCCAAAGCGAACCCTGTCCGTGTGTAACAACTCGCACAAGCTCTTCACAATAGGTATGCGACATATCACCAAACAGGCACAGGTTCACGCTCAGTTCCTGAGCCCTGCCTGACAGGCCCCCGTTCTATTCGTAATACTTCAGGGGCTTGGCGTGGGACGTTCCGCCGCGCGGCGGATCAATGCGCCTATTTCCATCAACTCGTCGGTCAACGGATTGGTCTTTCGCCAAATCATGCCGATTGTTCGGTTGGGGATGTCTTCTTTGAAACGGGCGATCGAGACATCGGTTCCGCGCGTTTCAAAATCCCGCGCCATTTCCGGGATCAGAGTAACGCCAATCCCGGCGCTGACCATTTGCACCAGTGTCGACAAAGAACTTCCTTCCATGATTTGACGCGCAAAGACGCCCGATGAGTTGCAAAACGACAGGGCTTGGTCCCGAAAGCAATGGCCTTCTTCAAGCAACATAAGTTGCATCTGTGGCAACGCGAGAGGGCTTGGGACGGGCTCATCTGCATCATCTGAGGGGCGCACCAACAAGAATTCTTCGTCAAACAAAGCAAACTCGCGCAACTCTGGTTCCGAGATAGGCAGTGCTACGATGGCCACATCCAAACGAGAGGCCAATATTTCACGCACAAGCGATTGGGTGATTGTTTCTTTGGGCTCTAACAAAAGATCAGGAAATTTATCGGACAGGGCATTAACGATGCGGGGCAACAGATAGGGCGCAACGGTCGGGATAACACCGATGCGCAACCGCCCGGCAAAAGGACCAGAGCGTTTGCGTGCAAGTGCGTCAAGGTCTTCGACACGCTGCAAGATGTCACGACTATGCTCAATGAGATCCTCGCCCAAGGCCGTCAATCGCACCTCGCGGGTGGTCCGCTCAACCAAAGCACCGCCAATGATATCCTCTAGGTCTTTGATCTGTAGCGACAGGGCAGGTTGCGAAATCAAACAGGCCTCTGCGGCCCTGCCAAAATGGCCATGCACCGCCAAGGCCTCAAAATATCGAAGATGTTTCAGCGTGAGAGGTTTCATTTGAAAAACTTATGGTGGCTATTTGATTTTCATATTGGAACTTATTTTTTGGCTTCTGTAAATAGACCGGGAACGAAGCCTAGAATCGAGCAAGGAGATATCTCATGGACGGCAATTCCCCTCATCACAAATCCGGCGGCGGCTGCCCTGTTATGCATGGCGGAAACACAGGCACGGAAAACTCCGTGACCAAATGGTGGCCTGAGGCGCTTAACCTCGACATCCTGCACCAGCATGACACGCGCACCAACCCGATGGACGACGGGTACAAGCACCGCGATGCCGTCAAAGCGCTCGATTTTGATGCCGTCCGCGGGGATGTTGAGGCGCTGTTGACCGACAACCAAGACTGGTGGCCTGCGGATTGGGGGCACTATGGCGGCCTGATGATCCGTTTGGCGTGGCACTCGGCAGGCTCGTACCGTTTGGGCGATGGTCGCGGGGGCGGCGGTGGCGGTAACATCCGTTTTGCGCCTTTGAACTCGTGGCCCGACAACGCCAGCCTTGATAAAGCCCGCCGCCTGCTTTGGCCGGTCAAAAAGAAATACGGAAACGCGCTGTCTTGGGCGGATCTGATCTTGCTGAGTGGGACTGTTGCCTACGAATCGATGGGTTTGAAAACCTTCGGCTTTGGCTTTGGTCGCGAAGACCTTTGGGGCCCCGAAAAGGACGTGTATTGGGGTTCGGAGAATGAGTGGTTGGCCCCGTCTGAAAACCGTTATGGCGATCTAGATGTGCCAAGCACAATGGAAAACCCATTGGCCGCGGTTCATATGGGCCTGATCTATGTGAACCCTGAGGGTGTGAACGGCGACCCTGACCCCGCCCGCACCGCGTTGCATATCCGCGAGACATTCGCCCGTATGGCGATGAACGACGAAGAAACCGCGGCACTGACCTGTGGCGGACATACCGTTGGCAAGGCACATGGTGCCATGGGTGACGACAAAATCGGAGCCGAACCAGAAGCCTGCCCTGTGCATGGCCAAGGGCTTGGGTGGGCCAACCCCGATCAGGACGCAAAAGCGACCAATGCGTTTACCTCGGGCATCGAGGGCGCATGGACAAAAGAGCCGCTCAAATTCGACATGGGCTATTTTGATTACTTGTTCGGTTGGGATTGGGAATTGACCAAATCGCCCGCAGGTGCGCATCAATACGCCCCCGTCGGCATGCCCGAAGCAGAAATGCCAGTTGATCCAACCGATCCGGCAAAGCCACGTCAGCCAATGATGACAGACGCGGATATGGCGATGAAGGTTGACCCGATCTACAATGAAATCTGCCAAAAATTTATGGCCGATCCAGAGTATTTCAAAGATACCTTTGCGCGGGCTTGGTTCAAACTGACCCACCGCGACATGGGCCCGGTTGCCAACTATCATGGCCCATTCGTCCCACAAGAAGAACTTGTCTGGCAGGATCCGGTTCCAGCGGGCTCCACCAGCTATGACGTGGGTGCGGTGAAAGCAAAGATCGCCGAAAGCGGCCTAAGTGCCGCTGAGATGATCACCACCGCTTGGGACAGTGCACGCACCTTCCGTGGTTCTGACAAACGTGGTGGGGCCAATGGTGCCCGTATCCGTCTGGCGCCGCAAAAAGACTGGGC
>JALZWD010000243.1 GCA_023300365.1 Flavimaricola sp.
GGGGTAAGAGCACAGACCGTGTTGGGCAGTCTTGGCGTGTCTTTCCCCACTAAGGTAGTATCTTGGCTCGTGGCCTCAATGGCCTTTTCTAGAATTATTCTAAGCTCCGCAACCCTATCCCAGACACCTTCGTTCAAATCTCGTATCGCGGCCTGTGCAGCCGCACCAAATCCAGCGATCGCCGCTACATTCTCAGTGCCGGCTCTGCGTCCCATTTCCTGACCACCACCTTTTAGTTGAGCTGCAAGATCGAAGCCCTGCGGAAAAACTAAAGCGCCGATACCTTTGGGCCCGCCGCATTTATGTGCCGCAAGAAAAACCGCCTCGACCCCCGACCATGAGAACGCGAAAGGCACGCGACCAAACCCTTGGGAAATATCACTTACCGCAAGCTCCTTTGGGAGGTTTTGCAAAATACCCGTTTCAGAATTAGCCAGCTGCAAAACACTGCGGGGTGGATCCAAGACCGAGACGAGCCCCCGTTGATCAACGGACAAATCTTGCTCAATCCAACACCGCACGGCATCGTGTTCAATTGCGGCGCCTTTCAACCCACGCCCCGACAAAATCAACGCTGCGGCTTCAGTCGCCCCAGAGACGAACACTATATCCGCACCCGATGCGCCTAAGGCCTCTGCTATTTGGCCGCGTGCGCGCTCTACCAACCCTTTGGCAGCGCGCCCCTCTGCATGGACAGAAGATGGGTTGCCGCACAGATCCATTGCCGCGATCATTGCGTTGCGCGCCTCCGGCCGCAACGGTGCGGTGGCGTTATAATCGAGGTAGGTCCGCATTAGTCGACCACCTCAAACAATGACGGCACAGCGGGACAAGGGGCTAGTTCATTGGCCACGACATCTGAAAGACGTGTTTGGTGCAAAAACACATAGACCTGCGCGCTTAGCCCCTCCCACAACCGATTAGTCATGCTTTGCGCTCGGCTTCCAGACAACCCGCCAGATACACCTGCGCCCGTGTGCATTGCATCCACGGTTTCATCTACGGCTCTCAATATATCGACGACCCGTATATCGCTCGCACTCTTGGCCAACTTATATCCGCCACCGGGCCCACGCACACTATCTACCAGCCCATGACGGCGCAGCTTAACAAACAATTGTTCGAGATAGGCCAAGGATATATCCTGCCGTTTGGAAATTGCACCGAGTGAAACGAGATGTTCGGTAGGTTGCAGCGCCAAATCCGCCAATGCCACAACAGCATAACGCCCTTTTGTCGACAGCTTCATCTTGTGCCCCACTTGCATATGACATTGACGCCACGGTGCAGTGCCATTAACCCGGCACAGCACCTCTGGCCATCAGAGATTAGAACAATTCTAAAGTCTCTGACCATTTCTGTCAAAAATGGTCAGAGCAGACATAGGCCGACCAGTCCGCCGCTACAAGGAGCGTGAATGCCCGAAGTCATCTTCCCCGGCCCCGAAGGCCGTCTCGAAGGCCGCTATCATCCGCAAAAAGAGCGGGATGCGCCTATCGCGATTATTCTTCATCCCCATCCGCAGTTTGGCGGCACGATGAACAACCGCGTAGTCTACAACCTGCACTACACGTTCAAGAACATGGGCTTCACGGTGCTGCGATTTAATTTTCGTGGCGTTGGCCGGTCTCAGGGCGAATACGATCAGGGCGTGGGCGAGCTATCTGATGCGGCGTCTGCCCTCGATTATTTGCAGTCGATGAACAACAATTCGAAACATTGCTGGGTTGCTGGTTTTTCATTTGGCGCGTGGATCGGCATGCAACTGTTGATGCGCCGTCCTGAAATCACCGGATTTATATCGGTTGCCCCGCCTGCCAACATGTACGATTTCTCGTTCCTCGCCCCCTGCCCGTCTTCGGGGCTTGTGATCAACGGATCTGCGGATCGCGTCGCACCACCCGCCGATACCGTGAACCTTGTGGGCAAACTGCATGAGCAAAAGGGCATCACAATCACCCATCAGGTTGTTGAAGGTGCTGGCCACTTTTTTGAAGAACCACACATGGACACGCTCAATCATTCGGTAACGGACTATGTCCGGCGCAGAATGACCGAGAACACCCGCTAACGGCTGGGTGACATTTTCATCAAAGTAAATCCCCTTTCAAAGAAACGGATTTGATATGACAGACATCGCAATGAACCTCGCTGACGAATTGGCGCGTGAAGCTATTCAACTGGCTGAAGAGATGGGTGATGTGAATTTGGTGAGCGAGGTAGCGAAGGTTATTGGGTCTTCGTCACAGACCTCTGAGGAATTCTATATGACCGCTGTTCGTGTGCGCCTTGCTATTCGCCGTGGCCATTCGTTTCTTGAGGAAAAGCGTGCAAAAGCAGAGGCCGAAGGCAAGCTTGGGCAGGCGGTCGACCTTTCCAAGCAAAAAATCCTTGATGTACCGGACGAGGTCCAAGGAGGCCACTAGGACGCAAAGGCCGCTTGCAAATGACCCAACGCCTTAACGCACAATTTGCTTTTCTGAATGAGGCGGACAAACTGAAGTCTGTACTGCGCGCGACATCGCTTGTTGATGGATCAAGGCGCGAAAATTCTGCAGAGCATTCGTGGCACGTCATGCTTTATGCCCTAACGATGGCCGAGCACGCCACGCGCCCGATTGATATCAACCGCGTGCTTTTGATGCTTTTGTTGCACGATATCGTTGAAATTGACGCCGGCGATAATCCTATCCATGGCGACCATAACCACGATGTTCAGATGCGCGCGGAAGAGGCCGCCGCCGATCGCCTGTTTGGCCTTTTACCGAAAGATCAGGCTTTGACGTATCGCGCCATTTGGAAGGAATTTGAAGCCGCAGAAACTGACAACGCGATCTTTGCAAAAGCGATTGACCGAGTTCAGCCTGTGATGTCAAACCTAGAAACCGATGGCGGCACCTGGCCTGAATATAACGTCACACCTGATAAGCTTGAGGCTCGTGTTGGCACCAAAGTCAAACGCGGAGCCCCGGCGCTTTGGCACCACCTCAAATCGCGGATCGACGATTGGTTTCAGGGCGTCTCTTGACGCAAACTCGATATCCAAATCAGAACCACCGCCTTCGTCGCCTACAGCGACTGAAAACCGTATACAATTGCATACACGGGTTTTCATCCCCACAAAACATCGCTAATACTCCTTCAAATCATCTCCAAACCATAAGGGCTCCATCCCATGACCAAGATTAAGGTAGAAAACCCCATCGTTGAACTCGACGGCGATGAAATGACCCGCATCATTTGGGACTTCATCAAACAAAAACTCGTCCTGCCCTACCTCGACGTTGACCTGCTTTATTATGATCTCGG
>JALZWD010000244.1 GCA_023300365.1 Flavimaricola sp.
GGTAGCGGATCGTCCACCGGCTCCATCTTGGCCGTGTCGGGCCGGCGGGTGTAATGCCAGCGCATATCAATGTCCGTAATCCCACACAGATCGGCGCCAAACAAACGCGCCAAACGCTTGATATCTTGGGCCTCGGCCTGCGGCGTTCCCAACTCCGCCTGCATGGGCGCAACAGGCGTGTCATTCAAAACAAAGCCCTGAAACCCCTCGCGGCGGCCTGTATCTGCGCAGCGATTGGAAATGATATCCGACACAATCCACGCCGCATTGCGCAAGGCAAAATCACGCGGCCCAAACCCTTCGCCCCGCCGCGGCGCCGCCTCCATCCGGTATGATGCAAAAAACGCATCCGTATCCGCTGTGCGCACCGTGTCATCCCACATCGCGCGGGTAAACATATCGTTCATCTGATCAAAGGGTTGGAAACCCTCACCAATTTCAAACCCCGCCTGTCGGTCGGTGTCCAAAAGATGCTCGGGCGTTCTATTTGCGGGCCATGTCATACGCGACAGTATTACGCCTCAAGCTCCGCATCCCAATAGAGAAAATCAATCCAGCTATCGTGCAAATACCCCGGCGGAAATTTCCGCCCCAAATTCATCAACTCGCCCGCCTCGGGCCGGCGCGGCGGCTTGCGCAACTGCACCCCCGCATCGCGCAAAGATCGCGATCCCTTGCGCAGGTTGCACGGGCTACAGGCCGCAACCACATTCTGCCATGACGTAACACCCCCACGCGCACGCGGGATCACGTGGTCAAACGTCAAATCCCCCCGCGCTCCGCAATACTGACAGGCAAATTCATCCCGCAAAAATAGGTTAAAGCGGGTGAATGCGACGGTTTTTTGCGGTTTCACATAATCCTTCAGGACCACGACACTCGGAATACGAATTTCGGTTGAAGGCGAGCGCACAACCTCTTCATATTCCGCAACAATATCCACCCGGTCCAACCACGCCGCCTTCACCGCCTCCTGCCAAGGCCAAAGCGACAGCGGATAATACGACAACGGCCGGTAATCCGCATTTAAAACCAACGCAGGGTAATGTTTCAATGCCGCCGGATCACGGACAAAGTTCGTTCGAAATTCAGCATTCATACCTGTCACACACTCCGATCCAACGGTCAAAGCGGCAGGTGCACCAGCCAAAGATTGGCGCTCTGCCACATCTACTGGTCTGACTATATATGGCGTCGGGCGCGGCACAACCCCCTAGAAAAAGGTCGTGACGTCAGCCAAGCCCCAAACGCTCGCGCATAAACGCCAGCGCCACCGACAATCCATCGGGCGCAATCCCATGCGCCGTGCCCTTCATCACATGGGCAAAAACTTCCTTCCAACCCGCATCCTGCAAGGCTTGGGCCGCCTCCGGCAGGCTTTGCGGCGGCACCACATCATCCTGATCTCCATGGATCAACAAAACCGGCGGCTTGCACTGCACCTCATCAGCCAGAGATTCCGGTTGCAGCAAACGCCCTGAAAACGCAATGATCCCCGCCACTTCGTCCTCACGGCGCGGCACAACATGCAAGGCCATCATCGTCCCTTGGCTAAACCCCAAAACCATCACCTGCTCGGGCAACAGGTCTTCATCCACCATCACACCGTCCAAAAACGCATTCAAATCGTCGCTCGCCCGCTCCAACCCCTCGCGGCTCTCTTCCTCGCTTGATCCATCAATCCAAGGGATCGGAAACCACTGCCGCCCCATCGGCGCACCGGCACATAACTCCGGCGCATCGGGCGACAAAAACAACGTATCGGGCAAATGCTCGGCCAAAGGATCAGCAAGCCCCAAAAGATCGGCCCCATTGGCCCCATACCCATGCAGAAAAATCACCGCCGAACGTGTCTCCCCACTCAGCGCCTCTTTGCGTCCCGCCTGCAATGCCCGTGTCATATCCCGCTCCCTTAACCTGTTGGTGTCACTCTTAGGGCGTGCATCTCACGCCCGCAATGGCCGCCGAAACTCCTGCTCTGTCACCACCGTCCCCCACACAGCCCCTTCGGCCTCATGCACCAACGCAAACCCATGCGCGCCATACAAGTGCCGCGCCGCATGCAGCCCCGCAAAGGTGCTCAGCCACATCGCGCCGCCCGAATGTGCATCTGCATGCGCACAGGCTCGCGCCAACATTTCGCGCCCAATGCCTCTGCCACGGCATCGTTCATGCGCAATAAACCACCGCAAATGCGCCCCACGCGCGCCCGATTGCGGATCATGCACATCAAGGATCAAAGACGCCGCAACCCCGTCCTCATCCACTGCCACAAGCACCAGATCATCTGTGGCACAGCGCCCCGCAAACTCGGCGATCTCTCGCGCCACCTTGGCCTCAAATACGGTGCCAAACCCCCAACTTGCGGCATAATGCGCCCCGTGCAACGCCACAATCTGCCCCAAGGATCCCGGATCAAACCCCTCACGAATATCCATCACCCTAACCTGCGCGCCAAATATGCCTTGTTAAACGCCACATACCCCTGCGCCGTCACCGCCAAATGCCCCCTAAGGTCTTCGTGCAACGCAGGCAGTTGATGAAACGGCACCGCAGGCCAAACATGATGCTCGGTGTGATAGGGCATATTCCACGCGAAAAACCGCAGCACCCGATTGGTAAATGTCGTGCGTGTATTCTCGAACATATTCGCCACTTGCGGACAATCCCCATGCTCGGCCAACAAATACAGTCGCAAAAAAGGCTGCCCGATCACCGCAGGCAAAATCCAGACCCAAAACAAAACGGGGGTGAAAAACAACGACACACCCGCCACGCCATAAACCCCCAACATCCACCGCGCCTCACGTTCGGCCCCCGCACGCGCACCGTCGGGCAACCACGCCGCCTCAAACCGCGCCCCCGCCAAAGCCACCGTCATCCGCCCCTGCGATATCCAATAAGACAGACCGCTGATATGCCATCCCCATCCCAAAACGCCCGCGGGCTTGCCCCCCTCCAGCTCGGGATCACGTCCCGCAATATTGGTCCAGCGGTGGTGCGCCAAATGAAAATACCGAAACGCCCGAAACGGCAACACGATCACCACCCCAACAACATGCCCCACACCCTCATTCAACCATGCCCGCGCAAAGGGCGTCTTATGGGTGCACTCATGGCTTAAAGTGAACAAAAAGTTCAACGCAAACCCCTGAACCAAAACCAAAATAGGCCATCCCGTCACGCCCACCCAAACACCATACCCGCTCACAAAAATCACGCCCAAATGCCCGGCCAAATGCCACACACCCGGCGCATCCACACGCGCCGTCATCCGCGCCCGCACCTCTGGCGCCACCGCCGCTAGATAGGTTTTGTGATCCACACTCACGCCACACCCTCCCGATCCTTAATCACCCGGTAATAGGCCCAAAGGGCGCGCGCGGCCACCGACCGCCAAGGCGACCACGCCGCCGCCATATCCCGCAATGCCGCCTCACTTGGCCGCGCCTGCAACTCAAACAAAACCTTCGCCGCCTCCTGCAACGCCAAATCACCCGGCGCAAACACATCCGCCCGCCCCAAGGAAAACATCGCATAAATTTCCGCCGTCCACGGCCCAATCCCCGTCACCGCCACCAAACGCGCAATCACATCTTGCGTCGG
>JALZWD010000245.1 GCA_023300365.1 Flavimaricola sp.
CGCAGGAATGCCCGCTTGCTCGGCCAACACACCCATCGCCAGCGCCGACAGCGGCGTCAGCGAGGCAGGCCGGATCACAAAGCCACAACCCGCAGCCAGGGCAGGGGCCACTTTGCGTGTAATCATCGCATTGGGAAAATTCCACGGCGTGATGCCCGCGGCCACACCAATCGGCTGTTTGATAACCGTGATCCGCGCATTGGGCAGGTGGCCGGGGATTGTCTCGCCGTAAATCCGCTTGGCCTCTTCGGCGAACCATTCGATGAACGACGCGCCATAAGCGATCTCGCCCCGGCTCTCGGCCAAGGGCTTGCCTTGTTCGGCCGTCAGGATAATCGCAAGGTCCTCGTGGTTGGCCATCAACAGGTCAAACCATTTGCGCAACACATTCGCGCGATCCTTGCCCGTCCGCTTGGCCCAAGCGACCCGCGCCGCGTCGGCGGCATCAATCGCTGTGGCAATCTCGGCGCGTGACAGATCGGCCACTTGGGCGATCACATCACCCCGCGCGGGGTTGGTCACATCAAAGGTCTTGCCATCCTTGGCATCCACCCATTTGCCCGCAACATAGGCTTGGCCGCGCAACAAATCAGGGTTGGTCAGCATGGATTTAAGGTTTGTGGTGTCGTCAAGCATAGCAGCCTCCTGTAACAGTCGCTTGTGTAGACCACGCAAACAGGGGGCGCGTCCAGAGTTTGGATCACGCCAGTTGCGGTGAACCTAAGGGGCCAAAAATGAACGAGATGGACGCGGCCTATGCCAACGCCAGCCATATTCCAGACGGCGAAAATTATCCCGCGACATGGGCGGCCCTTGCGGCCGAGTTCCGCCAAACCGCACAGGCCAACATGGGCGTGCCCTACGGCGACGGCGCGCGTGAAAAATTTGATCTGTTCTACCCCGCCGGGCCCGCTCGCGGCGTTTTGGTGTTTGTGCACGGCGGCTATTGGATGAAATTCGACCGCTCGGACTTTTCGCACCTCGCCGCCGGGCCGTTGGCGCATGGATGGGCGGTGGCGATGCCCTCTTATGATCTGTGCCCAGACACACGGATTGCCGGCATAACCGCGCAAATCTCGGCGGCGGTCACCGAGATCGCCCAATGTGTGCCGGGGCCTGTAATCTTGGCCGGGCATTCGGCGGGCGGGCATTTGGTTGCGCGGATGGGCTGTGCGGATGTGGATTTGCTGGTGCGCGACCGGATCGCTCGGATCATGCCCATTTCGCCGGTCTCGGACCTCTCTCCTCTTATGCTGACGTCAATGAACGCCACGTTGCAGATCGACGACCAAGAGGCCCGCGCCGAAAGCCCGCTGCATCACGACGCCCCGCAAACGGATGTGATCATCTGGGTCGGTGCCGCCGAACGCCCGGCCTTTGTCGACCAAGCCCTGCGCCTTGGGGCGGCATGGAATGTGCCGACAATGGAGGACGCCGGACGGCATCATTTTGACGTGATCGAGGGCCTAAGAGAGGAAAACTCGATGATGGTCATGTCGCTGGTGGGCGGGCTCTGAGGCGGCAGCATTGCGGTACTAAGTGCTGCAAAACAGGCGCACATCCCGGCCATTTGTGGCGCATCCGCCGTTGCTTGGTAAAATACAAATGGGGTGAATTGCCATTTTGCGTTGGCGTGGTATCTCTAGCGTTAACTAATTGTCGGGGATGTCATGTCTGTTAACGAACTTTCACGCCGCTCTTTTGCGGGAATGATGATGATGGGAACTGTGTCGGCCTGTGCGCCGCGTGTTCTCGATAGCCACACAAATCTGGTCGCGGGCGATCCTTTGGTCGGGACACAAGTCGCCGGGTCCGCGCGGTTTTTGGAAGAATACGGCCCGCTTTTTGATGCGGGCTACACCCTGCCTGCGGTGGGCGAACAGCATACACAAGGCGTCAATCGCCGGGTCATGGGCGTTTATGCCGGCGAGCAAGCGCCGGGCACCATTGACGTCGATCCTTTTGCCAAATTTCTGTATTGGGTGCCCCAAGAAGGCCCGACAATCCGCTATCCGGTGGGCGTTGGGCGCGCGGGTCTGAGCTTTACGGGCGACGGTGTGATCCGCCTCAAGCGCAAATGGCCCGGTTGGACACCAACCCAAAATATGATCCGCCGCGAGCCCGAAGTTTACGAGGCGTTCCGCAGTGGCATTCCCGGCGGATTGCGCAGCCCCTTGGGCAGTCGCGCCCTTTATCTTTTCCGCGGCGGGCGCGATACGTTCTACCGCATTCACGGCACCAACGACCTGAATTCAATCGGCAATTCCGGGTCGGCAGGGTGCATTCGCATGTTCAACCAAGACATCATCGATCTTTTTGAACGTGTGCCGATAGAGACCGCCGTGCATGTCCGCGACGAGGCCGAGAGCCTGCGCGTGGACCCCGAGAATTTCAATCGCGGGATCGAACTGCCTCCGGTGATTTTGAACCCCGATGATGTTTACGGCGAAGAGGCGTTGGCGCGTGACCGGGCCCCCGATTTTGATGCCGTTGATCCCAATTTGCCTGTGATTGAGGGCGGCGAGTTGCTCTAGGCAGTGACACCGCGGCCTGCGCTGAATGTCGGAAATTTCCCCCGGTCTGTGGCTATAGAATAGGGTCGCGTCCCATCAAAACACGCGGTATCATCGCGCAACAACAGCAAGCGTATGACCCGATCAGGAGGAACGATGGCCGATTTTGATGTGCAAATTCGTGAAAGCCAAGAGCAGGTTCAAACCGCTCAGGCCAAGATCCAAGAACTGACCAGTCGGATTGAGGTTGCCCGAACCAAAATGGCCCAAGGTTCTGATATCGCGGTTGATATTGAGAATGCGACACTTGCGGATGTACATGCCCATACCGATTTGATGAACGCCAATATCGCCGAACTCATCATGGGATTGGATGACGTCACCAGCGGATTTAGCCAAGAATTTGATCAGATGCGCACCAAGACCGGCTGGGAAAGCGTGGTTGGGTGGTTCTCGTCGACAAAATCAGATTCGATGCGCGAAGAGCGGATGCGTTCGGC
>JALZWD010000246.1 GCA_023300365.1 Flavimaricola sp.
GGCACAGCGAGGATCAATCTGCGGAGGGTATAGGTCAGCATGTAAGGTCTGGCCTTTGCGACGGAAATTAAGGTGGGTGGAAAGGTGTAGGGCGCGCCTGTTGGCCCGCCCTACGGTCTTTATTTACTCAGCGATGCGGTACCAACCGGCAATGTTCCACAGCTCGCTGTCCCATGTGTTCAACTCAACGCCGCCGAGGTTGTTGGCATGGGCAGAGACGCGACCACGGTCAACCAATGGCACGACTGTGTTGCTTTCTGCTGTCAGCATGTTGTTGAGACGGGCCGCAATGGCGCCACGCTCGTTGAGATCACCGGTTGTGGCCAACTCGGCCCAAAGGGCGTCGTATGCTGGGTCACAGAAACGGTTGATGTTCTCACCCTGCCACTGGGTGTCAGGGCGCGGGGCCTTGTCACACAGATATTGGCCGAGGTACGATTGTGGGTCGGTGCCGTCAAAGTTGTTGGCGTACATTTCAACGTCTGCATAGAAACGCTGGAATGTGTCGGGCGAACCCGGATCCCCACCAAAGAACACGCCCGCGTCGATGTTGCGCAGTTCTGTCTCAACACCAATGCTTTCCCACCAGCCTTTGATCAGGGCTTGGAAATCCTGACGTACGGCGTTGGTGGATGTTTGGTAGAGGATCGAGAGACGCACGCCGTCGGCGTTAACGCGCACACCGTCAGAGCCCATCGCAAAGCCCGCTTCGTCAAGCAGTGCAGCCGCACGCTCGAGGTCTTGGGTCATGCATGATGTGTTGTCGGATGCATAGATCGCAGGCGCAGGCACGAGGTTACAGGTTGGACGACCCGCCTGACCGTAGCCGATTTCAACCAGCAGATCGCGGTCGATGGCAATGGACAGAGCCTCGCGTACAAGCGCGCTCGACAAGAAGGGGTGTGGTGCCTGTGCGGTCGATCGTACGCCTTCTGGCTGTTCTGGGGAGGGGTCGGTCAGGTTCATCTCGAGACGCTCAACCAGTGAGCCGAATGCCGAGATGGGTGTGCCAACGCCGCCTTCGGCCATAGCCGAGATGACGTCTGGTGCGAGCTGCATGTTCCAAGCGTAGTCAAATTCACCTGTTTCCATAACCGCACGACCCGCAGCCGTTGCGTCGCCGCCACCTTTGAATGTCACCGATGCAAACGCGGGCTGTGAGGCCACGCGGTAGTTTTGGTTGGCTTCAAATGTCACAACGTCGTTGACGCGAAAATCGGTGACCGCGAAGGGGCCTGTGCCGATTGGGCCAAAGTTGGCGTCCGTACACTCGGGCGCACGTGGGCCGATGCAATCTGCAAACTGAGCGGCCTGAATGATGGGCGATTGCGCGCCCATGAAGGGGCCGTATGGGTTTGGTGTCGGGGCTGCGAAATTCACAGTGACGGTCAGGTCATCAACGATGTCGACCGATGTGACGCCCTCAAACTTGGCCGCTTGGGCACAACCGCCGCCTTCAGCGGTACAGTATTCCCATGTGAACTGAATGTCGCGCGATGTGACGGGGGTGCCGTCAGACCACAGCAGGCCGTCCTGAAGCTGCCATGTGATGGACGTCAGGTCTGCGGAGACGCCGCCGTTGGCCACTGTGGGGATCTCGGCTGCGAGGTAGGGAACAAGGTTGCCATCTGGATCGTAACGGCCAAGAGGCTCGATCACGAGGGAGGAGGCCTCAAGGTCCTTGGTGCCGCCCGATAGATATGGGTTTAGAATGGATACGGCTTGCCAATAAATGATGCGAAGCTCTCCGTCGCGTCCGCGCTCGCCCTCGTGGCCGTCGGCATATGCCATTGGCGCGAGTGCAAGCGATGCAACGGCGCCCATCAGCGCTGTTTTGATCGTCATGTTTTCTCTCCTTGTTGATTATGCTCTTGTGGCCTCGGCTCTGCCGTTGATCCGGCAGTTTTTGTTGTTTGAGAAAAGAGGTGGCAGGCGACAAAGCGCCCCGGCTCGACCTCTTGTTGTTCGGGATCTTTTTCGTGGCAAATGTCCATGACCTGCGGGCAGCGCGTGCAAAAATTGCAGCCCTTGGGCGGATTGGACGGCGAGGGGACATCGCCCGTTAGGACCACGCGCGCCGACTTGGCCAGATCTGGGTCGGGCTCGGGGACGGCGGACAATAGGGCTTGGGTGTAGGGGTGGAGTGGCTTGGCGTAAAGCGCTTCGCGGGGGGCCAGTTCAACAATGCGGCCAAGGTACATCACCGCAACGCGCGTCGCGATGTGGCGCACCATTGATAGATCATGGCTGATGAAAAGATAGGTCAGGCCAAGTCTCTGCTGGAGGTCCTCGAGCAGGTTCACCACTTGGGCTTGGATCGACACATCGAGGGCGGCGATCGGCTCGTCGCAAACAATAAATTTGGGGTTGAGGGCAAGAGCGCGGGCAATGCCAATGCGCTGGCGTTGGCCGCCCGAAAAGGCATGCGGAAAACGTGTGGCAAACTTGCGATTGAGGCCAACCGCGTCCATCAGTTCAAGGACTTTTTCTCTTTTTTCCGCGGTGCTTAGCGAGGTGTGTTCGTCCAAAGGTTCTTGGATGATATCGCGCACAGGCATGCGCGGATTTAACGAGGCTTGCGGGTCTTGGAACACCATTTGCATGGTCGGCCGGGTTTTGCGCAGGTCTTTGGGGCTGAGGGTGCTGATGTCGACGCCGTCGATGGTGACCGATCCCGCTGTGGCCTCGTAGAGGCGCAAAACGGCGCGGCCACAGGTGGATTTTCCGCAACCGCTTTCGCCAACAAGGCCCAGCGTTTCGCCCTCAAATACATCAAAGCTGACGCCATCGACGGCCTTGACCTCGCCCACCCGTCGCTGGAGCAAGCCCGCATGGATGGGAAAGTGCATCTTCAGGCCGCGCACCTGCACGAGAGCTTGTTTGGTATCATCAAGCATAGGATTTCCCCCGCTCAATACCGGGATCGGCAAGGAAACAGGCAGCGTCGTGGGATTGTGTTACGGGATAGCGTTGCGGCAACATCCGGTCACAGATTTCGACACGCTGCGCGCAGCGGTCGCGGAAGGGGCACAGTTCGGGTGCGCAGGACATTATCGGTGGCTGTCCTTCGATCACGGTCAGGCGATCTTCACGGGCGCCAGTCACTTTGGGCACGGTGGTCAAAAGCGCTTGGGTGTAGG
>JALZWD010000247.1 GCA_023300365.1 Flavimaricola sp.
AATTTGTAACGGCATGTTCCGTCGTTTATTGGGAGCCACCGCGATGGCCCTGATTGCGCAGAACGCTGGCGCCCAAGAGGGATTTAGCATTGCGATCAACGGCGCGCAGATTGCCGGGGATGACCGCGTGGCCGATCAGGTGCGCCGGACGGACCTTGCGCTTCGGGAGGCCGATGTTCAGGTAAGCTTTGACGGGCTTAATACCACGCCGCGTTTGGCGCTTGAGGTGCTTGGTGGGTCGGATGATCTGGCGGCGGGCGATGTGATCACCCTGCGCTCGGAGCTTAATTACCCGGCCTTTGTGGTGCGCGGTGAGGTGCGTGTGTTTGATGCTGTGCGGGGGCGCACGGTTTTACGGACACCGATTGCCCCAAATGGCGAGATCAACATTGCGGTGCCTGAGGGCGAAGATCTGGTGTTGTTGCACCGGGTTTATGACGCCCAAGGGCGGTATGATGAGACCGCACCCATTGCGATTGCGCGCACCGATGGTGCAGGTGAGGGCGGTGAGCCAAACGCCGAAGAGGGCGATAGCCAATTGGTGCGGCAACGCATTCCGGTGCATGGTGGCGCGATCACCGTTACGGGCCAAAACGTCGCCCCCGGAGCCCGCGTGACGGCCCTTGGCGAGCGTGTAGCGACCAGTGGCGGGGGCTTTGTTTTGCAGCGGATTTTGCCCGCTGGGGACTACGGCGTTGATGTGCGTGTGCAAGACGCCGCGCAGGCCTTGGCGGTGGAGCGAGAGATAACGATCCCCGCGTCGGAGTGGTTTTATGTGGCCACCGTTGATCTGACCTATGGTGTGCGGCGGTTAGACAATGGAGATTGGGAAGGATACGACAGCGGGCGTTTGGCATTTTTCGCCGAAGGTCGCCGGGCAAATGGGGTTGAGATCACCGCATCGGCAAATACCGGCGAAGGCGATATTTCGGATATTTTCCAACGGCTTGATGATCGTGATCCGCGGACCTTGTTCTTGCGGGTCGACCCGAATGATTTGTATCCGACATATGGTGATGACAGCAGCATCGAGGACCGCACGCCGACCTCGGGCAACCTGTTTTTGCGGATAGAACGGGATGGAAATTACCTGCAATGGGGCGATTTCGATTCCGCGTTGAGCAGCCAAGGTTTTGTGCGAAATGAGCGCAGCCTTTATGGATTGTCGGGTGCATGGGCGAGCGATACGCAAACGGCCCAAGGCGAGCCGCGCGTGCAGGTGTATGGATATGCCGCACAGCCCGATCAATTGCCGCAACGGGATGTGCTGCTTGGCACCGGGGGGTCGGTGTATTTCCTTGGGCAACAAGACGTCACGCGGTCAAGCGAGACGATCAGCATTCAAACCCGCGATGGCAACACCGGGCGTGTGTTGAGCAACCGCACATTGGCGGCGGGTTTGGATTATCAAATCAACTATATCCAAGGCGTGATCACCCTTGCGCAGCCGTTGCAGAGCCGTGTGGATGGCGGTGTGATCGACAGCGAAGACGATGATATCGTTTTGGTGGCGCAGTATGAATATACGCCTGCGTTGAATGACGTTGATGGCTATGCTTTTGGCGGGCGCGTTGAGGGAGCGGCGACCGAGCAGTTGCGCCTTGGGGTGTCGGGTTTGGTCGAAGAGACCGGCAGCGCAGATCAGCAGCTTGTTGGGGTGGATGCGACGTACCGCTTGAGCGAAGGAACGTTTCTGCGCGGTGAGTATGCCCAAAGCGATGGGCCGGGGTTTGGTTCGACGTTTTCGGCCGATGGCGGTTTGGTTTTTGGCACCGCGCCTTTGGCCGCGGGTACGGGCGAGGCGCTGAAGTTTGATGCGCAAGTGGACCTTGCTGATTTGGGCTGGGGTACGGGCACGGTGGCCTTGTATCTTGAGGATCGGGGCGAAGGGTTTTCGACGCTTGATACGCAAGCCACAAGTGCCACAGGCGACGAGCTGTTTTGGGGTATAAACGCCACGTTTGCCGCGAGCGAGACCGTGCAGGTGCGTTTGGTTTATGATGATTATGACACCGATGTGGGACAGTTTGATCGGACCTTTACGGCGGAAGTGACCGCGCAATTGAGCCCGCAGCTGGCGCTGACGGCGGGGGCCGAGGTGCGGGATGTTTTGGATGCCGATGAAGACGGCAACCGGACGGACCTTGGCCTGAGGCTGACGTATGCGGTGCGTGACGGCACCAGCATTTATGGTTGGGTGCAAGGCACGGTGGACAGCGACGGATTGGACCGCAACAACCGCGTGGGGTTTGGTGGCGCGACGACCTTGGACAACGGGTGGCGTTTGGCGGCCGAGGTTTCGGATGGGACCGATGGGGCAGGGGCGCAGCTTTATGCCACCAAGTCCGATGAGGAGGGCAACAGCCGCTATGCGGGTTGGGAGCTTGACCCTGATCGCAGCCTGTCGGGGATTGATCTGCGTGGGCGTGACAACGGACAGTTTGTCGTGGGTGGCCGGGACCGGGTGAGCAATAGCGTCACCATCTTTGGCGAGAACACCTATGATATGTTTGGACGCTATCGCAGCTTGGCCAGTGCGTATGGTGTGACTTTTGCCCCCAACGAGACATGGAGCACCACGGTGGCGCTTGAGTTTGGGCGGATCCGCGACGATTTCGAGAATGATTTTGATCGGGGCGCTGTGTCGGTGGGGGTTCAATATACCACCGAGGCGATGCAGGCCTCGGGGCGGTTTGAATACCGGGACGAGGACGGGCTTCGGACGGGATCGGATATTGATAGCGACACGTTTATTGTGACGGCGGATATGGCCTACCGGATTGATGAGGACCAGCGCCTTATTTTCTCGGCGGATGTGGCGCGCACCGAGACGGACGATAGTGCGATTTTGGATGGAGACTATTCTGATTTGATATTTGGATATGCATACCGCCCGGCGGAGTATGCTCGTTTGAATGTCCTTGCGCGGTATCGGTATTTGATGGATGAATTTGGCCAACGATTGGACGGGGTCGATGATCCCGGTCCGCGCCAGAGGAGCCATGTGGCGAGCGTTGATCTGAGTTATAATTTGAACCAGAATTGGACGCTGGGCGGCAAGATTGGATACCGGAACACGGAATCGGCGGCGACGGAAAATGATCCGTTTGTAAGAAACGATGCGTGGTTGGCGGTTGCCAATGCGCGGTATCATCTGGTGAACAATTGGGACGCGCTTTTTGAGGTGCGCCGGTTTGACCTTATTAGCGCGGGGACATCGGATGTTGGTGTTCTTGCCGCCGGGTACCGGCAGGTGAATGAGAACGTCAGTATTGGTTTGGGCTATAACTTTGGCGATTTCTCGGATGACCTGACGGATTTGGTGCGCGACGACGAGGGTGTTTTTGTGAACTTGGTCGCGAACTTCTGAGCCCGTTTTGCGAGGCCTAAAAAAAACAGGTGAGCCGCGATGGGATCACCTGTTTTGATTTTGTCGGGGGGGAGGGGCGCCCGGCAAGCGCCACCACCAATTTAGGAGAACAGCATACCGCCGTTAAGATCGATGTTTGTGCCGGTCATAAACGCGCTGTCGGCGCAGGCCAAAAACAACACCAGATTGGCGGCATCACTGACGTGGCCCTGCCGTTTGAGCGGTGCGTTCGCCTCAAAGCCACGGCGGCCCGCGTCGGGTGTGTGGATGTTGTGGAAATCGGTGTCGATCATGCCCGGGCACAGGGCGTTGACGCGGATATCGGGGCCGACTTCTTTGGCCAAACCGCGTGTCATTGTCATCACCGCACCTTTGGCTGTGGCATAGGCCACGGCGCCGGGGCCGCCGCCATCGCGGCCTGCTTGGCTGGCGAGGTTAACAATCGCGCCGGTGGTCATTTTGGCAAGGCAGGCTTGGGTCATGAGGAATGTGCTGGTGAGGTTGAGGCTCATCACCGCTTCCCAATGTTCAACGGACATTTCGGCGATGGTTTTGCGCGCAATGAGGCCACCGGCGTTGTTTACCAAGACGTCAATCTGGCCATAGGTATCGACGGCCGCTGCGACCAATGCATCGACGTCGGCCTTGTTGTTTAGGTCGCCTTGCATCGCAAGGGCGTTGCCGCCGTTGGCTTGGATTTCGGCCACGGCCTCGTCGGCGCCAGTGGAGCTTGAGAAATAGTTGATGACCACGTTGGCCCCTTCGGACGCCAATTTGACGGCCACGGCGCGCCCAATGTCGCGGCCTCCGCCGGTGACGATCGCGGTCTTACCAGTCAGTTTCATATCGGTTCCTCCTCTGCGCGAAAACGCAATTTTATGGGTTGTGACGGTCTTAGTAGATTGGTGGTTGCTTGGAAACGCCCTTGGGGTTTGGCGCTTATTGGAAGGCGCCGGGCATGAGGTGTTTGGGCAACCACAAGATGATTTCGGGGAATGCGGCCAGGAGGATTAAGATCACCAACATTGGGGCCAGAATGATCACGACCTCGCGGAGGACCTGGACCACGTTAAGGCCACCAATCGCCGCCGATATTAGCAAACACAGACCGTAAGGCGGCGTGACCAAGCCAAAGGCGAGTGAGACGATGCCAATGATGGCAAATGCGATGGGATCAACTCCGCCTGCGGCCGCGACGGGCATCAGCACGGTGCCAAGGATGATGATGGTGGGGATGGCGTCGATGAACAGGCCAAA
>JALZWD010000248.1 GCA_023300365.1 Flavimaricola sp.
GCATAACAACCTCCGAGTTGCGCGGGTTATTCATACCCCGTCATTTCAAGATATCCTACGCCGCTGTGGCTTCCCACGACTGTGACGGGGCCCTCCCAATATGGTATGCTGACCCCCATCCACGACTGAGGATTGAGCGCCGAAACCGTCACATCCACCCCGCGTGCGGGCAATTCAACACGCCAGCCTGTCGGCACTTGTCGCCCTGCAACCGTGGTTTGCGTCAGGGCCGTGGCCACCAATGCGCCATCCTCAAACGGTGTCAGCTGGCCATCCGCTGTGATCCAACTTGCGTATGAATACCCCGCCGCATCGCCTTCGCGAAGCTGAAACCCCATCAATTTGGTGCCATCTTCAAACGAGAGCGAAAACCAATCCCAACCCGTTTGGCTTTGAGAGAGCGGCGCAGAAGACCATTCGCGGTCTAACCATGCAGAGCCAGTGACCGCCACATCGCCGGTCGGCAGGGTAAGTGTGCCCGCAAGCGCGTAAAAGGGTTGTGAATAATAATAGCTCGCCTGTCCCTCGCCCGATTTGACGCTAAACCCATTGTCGCCATGCAAAGTAAGCGGGCCTTGGGCGTCAAGTGTCACGTCATAGGCAAATTCAGGCGCGCTGGCCGTCATCCTGAGGCTGTCAAAATTTGGACCCGCCAGCATCCAATCGTCGATCCATGCCTCAAACGGCTGGGCCGTGACGCCGGCTTGACCAATCCCGTCACGTGCCAAACGCTCGGTTACATAGTGGGCATCTGGCGTCGTCACGGCCGCATGGCCCATCCACACCTGAGGGCTGTCCCATCCTTGGGTGGCAAAGGGTGCAAGGGCGCTGCGAAACAGGGTCCATTGCAATCCATACGCGGTGCCGTCCGGGCCTGTCATATTGGCCGTCACATACCACCATTCAATACCAAAGCCGGGGTGGGGGCCGTGGTCTTGGGGGAAAGCAAACGCCACGCCACGTTCGGGCGCCTCAAACCCCTCGCCCGCCACGCCGAGGCCCGCAAACCCCTGGGCCATCGGCGCGGTGGGCAGGGCCAACGACAAACATATCACCACCGCTCTAACGCTCACTTGAGAACACCTTTAGCAAATCAGCGGGCGGCGTGCGGGCCAAGCGCCACGCGGGCCAAGCGGCGGCAATCACCGCGGCCCCAAGAGCGAAAAGACCAAGTCGGGCATAATCAACCGGGAAGAGATACATCGGCAATTTCCATCCAAAGGCCTCTACATTCACAACCGCGAGAAGTGCCCAAGCCAGCACCAACCCGAGCGGCAAAGCGACGGCCGCCGTTAAAACCGCGAGCAAAACAGCGCGTGCCAATTCAAACCCGCCCAATTGCGCCCGCGTCAGCCCCAAGGCCCAAACGGGGGCCAATTGCGGCACGCGTAGCGCCGCGAGCGTCAGCAACGACATCAAAATCGCAAACCCCGCCACCGCAAGTGTGAGGATATTCAGCGCTGTGGTCACGGTAAACGTCCGGTCAAAGACCGAAAGTGAAAACGCCTTGATCCCCGCTTGGTTGATCATGTTGGCCTCGGGAATGCCTGCTGCGATCAAAGCCTCGCGCAATGGGCCAACTTGGTCGGGATCGATCCTCACGCCGAAACGGTCGGGCGATACATCCGGATAGCGTTCGACAAACAACACCTCAGTAATGATCGCCTGTCCAATCGGGTTTCCATAATCGCCATAGATGCCGATCACCGGCAATTGCAGCCCGTCCGCCACGGTCACCATACTGCCCAGTCCAAGCTCCGCGCGGCGAAACAATTGTTCGTTGATCAACACCCCCTCGCGCGTCGCGAGGCGATCCCATACTTGGGGAACCGATTGCAAGAATTTCCAATTGTCGCGGTAGGTCTGCGCGTCGCGTGCGGCAAATAATTCGGCCTGAAGGCCCGCAATGACACGGTCGGTTGACATCAATGGCAAGATATCATCGGCGCGCGGCGTAACAGTGGCCAAAAAGACTTGGGTTTCGGCATCATCCGTTGTGGAAACATAAAGCTCCGAGTTCAGAACCTGATCGAGAAATCCAACAAACGTAAGCCGGAACGACGAGACCATTGTTGACACCCCAACGTTCGCGGCCATCGCCAAAAGCAACGCCATAAGCGCCAACGACAGGCCGGGTAATTGCTGTCTTGTGTCGGCCCAAAACCATTGCGCCAAAGGCCCCTTAGATAGGCGCGCACCCAGCCCCATCACCACACCCAAAAGTGGCGGCAAGGCCAAGGCAGCACCGATTAACAACGCCGCCAGCAAACCAAAGCCCGCAACAATACCACCGCCAAGCACACCAAGGACACCCGCACAAACAAGCAGCCCAATTGCCGCGATCACCTGAAGTTTGTTGGCGCGCGACACGGCCCATGCACGCGGTTGTGCCGCCGCCAACAGCGGCATCCGCGCCAGTTTCCAAAGTGCGGCCCCCGCCGCCAAAGCCGTGCCACCCACAGCAATCGCCAAACCCGACAGCCACCAAGCCGGCCTGATCTGAAGTGTGCCACCCACATCGGCCCCATAAAGGCCGCGCAGCGTCGCCGCGACATCGGGGAGAAGGGCGGCGGCGATGACATAGCCCATCGCCA
>JALZWD010000249.1 GCA_023300365.1 Flavimaricola sp.
AACTGTCATTTATGCGTTCTCTGAACTGGTCAAAAGTCAACACCCGTGAAATTTGAGTCCCCCCCAAATCAGCAGACAACAAACGAGGAGGTCATTTGTTATGGACCGGCTTGGATGCAAAGTCTGCTCAATTTGCGGTTTGCCCAGCGTCGCCTAACAATGCAAAGCCATTCGATGTCCGACAAGGTCTTAACCCTGACGGGACGCATGTCCATTTTTCGGGCAAAACATGTGCTCTCAGAAAAATTTATTCGAAATGTTGAAGCCGATCATTTGAATCATTGGCTTTGGGGCAGGTTTCGGTTTCTCTCAGGTGACGATAAATCGACTTGGTATCATATGCTGACGTGCGATGCCAAAATGCTCTATGTACCGGACGCAACGGTCTATACGATTGAGGTTATAAAGGGCAGCGGGACGAACCGCATGATCCAGAACTTTCGGCGTTGGTCTGGGAATATGTTGCGGAACGGGACGCGTGCGATCGCTCTTGGTCCTCGCAAGGTTAACCCGTTTATCTGGTGGTGTTTGATTGATCAACGCATCGCCATTTGGACAATGCTCGTCAGCCCCGTTTTGGCCATTCTCGCCACCGCGATTGAGCCCACGTATATCTGGTCCTGCCTCTTATGGATTGCGGCCACGCGGTTCTTTTTATGCCTTTGCTTGTTTCGCTACAGCCGCTCAATTGACCTAAGTTGGCCGATCGCGCTTTACCTTAATCAGCTTACGAACGCCTTGGTAAAGGTCTTCATGCTGTTCAATCTTAACAAACAATCTTGGTCAAATCGCGGAAATCAAAAAGCCAATCTTCGGACGGATCATGTCGCAATCGCACAAAATACCATGTCCAAAGTTCAACTCGCGACCGCCATCCTTGGATTTATAACCCTTCTGTCACTCTATGCGGGTGTCCTTCCAAACCCCCTCTAATCTATGCCCCCGGGCGCCTTGCTTTGATTTTTAGGCCCAAGCCGCACTCTATGAAAACAATAGAGAAATAACGTCTGGATTGTTTCGTTTGCGGAGAACATTGGCACTAAATCAACAAATTTGGGTCCAATTGAAAACTTGGATTTTCGTCATCTCATACAGACGGAAAAAGTTTCTTTTTATTTTATTGGACGGTGTGTGATGGTCAAACTGTATCCCTTTTTGCAAGCTGCCGGAACCGCAGAAGCGGTCGACGTCGTTGTGGATCTTCCGTCCGTTAGCGTCGTTGGTCTTGGATATGTCGGCGCGGTGTCGACGGCCTGTCTTTCAAGCTTGGGCCACCGGGTCGTTGGCGTTGATGTTGACCAAACCAAGATTGAGCAGATCGCTCAAGGCGTGTCCCCGATACACGAGAAAGATCTCGGCCGTTTGCTCTCCGAAGGCGTGGCAAACAACCTCATCACGACCACCGATGATCTCGTTCAAGCGGTCATCGACACGGACGTTACTTTTGTATCCGTCGGAACACCAACCGCGGCAGACGGTGGCTGTGATCTAGGCTATATTCGTGCCGCTGCCGAACTCATCGGCCAAGGCATTGCCCAAAAAAATTCTTATCATGTTGTGGTGATGCGGTGTTCCATTCCGCCGGGAACAACGATGAATGTTATGTTGCCGATCATTGAAGAGGCATCCGGCAAAGTTCTTGGCAAAGACTTTAGTGTTTGTTTCAATCCCGAGTTTCTGCGCGAAGGTGTCGCGATTGAAGACTTTTACGCGCCGCCCAAAACTGTCGTCGGTGCGACAGATACGCGGGCCGCGAACGTCGTAAAGCAGATCCTGCTTCCAATAGATCCCAACGTCATCATTACATCCATCGAAACCGCCGAAATGGTAAAATATGTCGATAATGTTTGGCATGCGGCCAAGGTTGTCTTTGCAAATGAAGTTGGACGTTTGTGCAAACCATTGGGCGTGGACAGTCGCGACGTCATGGATGTGTTCGTGCAAGACACCAAACTAAATCTCAGCCCCTATTACCTCAAGCCGGGGTTCGCGTATGGTGGTTCTTGCTTGCCAAAAGAAGTTCGGGCAATGGCGCATATTGCTGAATCTATCGGTGTTAATCTGCCGCTTGTTCAAGCGCTTGGAAATTCCAATCAGGCCCATGTGGAGGCCGCTATTCGTATGGTTCGCGAGACCGGGGCCAAACGCGTTGGTGTCCTTGGCCTCTCTTTCAAATCCGGTACAGACGATCTGCGCGAAAGCCCGATCCTAGAGGTGATCGCGGCACTTAATGCCGAAGGAATTGAGATCCTTGCCCATGATCCCATCATCACGCACGACACGCCCTTGGCGGGCCAACTGAACTATGTGCAACACGCCAGCCCTGCCCTGCAGGCTTTGGTGGACGACCTGCCGAGAATGTTACAACTGAGCGTTGATGACGTCCTCGAGCAATGCGATGCCGTCATCGTGACAGACCCACACCCAAGCTATCGCGCGGCTTTGGCACAGGCCGAGACCACGCCCATCTTGGACGTTATCGGGCTTGGCGGGTCTTCGGAGGAAAATCCGAATTACGAAGGCATTGGCTGGTAATTATTTTATTCCGGGCAATCGCTTTTGGTGACGTCATCGGTCTGAGCCCCTGACGTCTCAGCCCTTGTGCGATCGCATCGAGCCGAGGCGAAAATTTCGGCGGTGAAGCCGGCTTGGGCGCCAAGGCCATGCCTCTTAGGTTTTTACTGATGGTTAGGGCCATTTTTTTGATGCCTGCACCGATTTGTGGCTTATACAAATGTGACCTGTCCAAGACCGAAACCACTGGAGTACCGATATGACTGGCCCCCTTACTGGCGTGCGCGTCATTGATTTAACGACCGTGATTTCAGGCCCGCTTGCGACCATGACATTGGGCGATCAAGGTGCGGATGTTATCAAGATCGAACAACCAAACGGCGGTGATTTCTCGCGCCATGTCGCGACCCGCCGGGCGGATATGTCGGCATCGTTTCTCAACAACAATCGTAACAAACGGTCTGTGACGCTTGATCTCAAGTCGGACGATGGTCTGGCCGCTGTGCAAACCATGGCCGCGCAATCGGATGTGTTTATCCAGAACTTTCGGCCCGGTGTCGCAGAGCGGCTGGGCCTCGGTTATGCGGCCCTTTCGGCGCAAAATCCGAAGTTGATTTATGTCTCAATCGCGGGGTTTGGCCATACCGGGCCATTGGCGCAAAACCCGGTCT
>JALZWD010000250.1 GCA_023300365.1 Flavimaricola sp.
GGTGGGCGGCATTTTGGATCAACGGGTTGGCCCCAAACCTGTGATCCTGGTCTGCGGCGTCATTTTGATCGGCGTGAGCAGCATCATCGTTGGCATGAACCGCGACACGCTCTTTGGCACAGCGTTCGGCGATTGGTCCACCGAATTGCCCCTCTTGGGCACGCTTTATACGCCCGATGTCATCTTTTATTTCTGCGGCATCGCCATCGGTGGTGCGGGCGGTATTCTTTATTCCGCATCGCGCTCCCTCATGGTGCGTCATGCCGATCCCGACCGCCCCGCAGAAGCCTTTGGCCTTTTTGCCCTCACAGGTCGTGTGACCGCGTTTTTGGCACCAATCCTCATTACCATCGCCACATGGTGGACCGGTAGCAATAATCTCGGCTTCCTTCCCGTGATTGGCCTTTTCATCATCGGCCTCACCCTGCTAACCTTTGTCCAAGCCGAAGGAGATCAGAGCCGATGACCCGCATTTTCGCCTGCCTTGCCATTGCCCTTGCCCTCGCCTCCTGTCGCACCGACCAAGAGACCACGCGTGCTGCGGCAACTTTGTCGACACAAAATGCAGGCGACAACCGGATCGCAAAAACATTGTTCGGAGCCGCAGGACAGGGGTCGGATCAATCTCCCGAGGCCATTGGGTTTTATTCTCGAGGCTGCCAGGCAGGCGGAGTACAACTGGCCGAAACCGGCCCCACTTGGCAGGCTATGCGCCTGTCGCGCAATCGCAATTGGGGCCAGCCTGAGCTTATTGATTTTGTCCAAGACTTGTCGCGTTTCGCCGCCACCCAACCGGGGTGGGACGGCCTCTACGTCGGTGACCTAAGCCAACCGCGCGGCGGCCCAATGCTGACGGGGCACGCCAGCCACCAAGTTGGCCTCGATGCCGATATCTGGATGCTGCCCCCTGACCGCCTCGATCTTAGCCGCCAAGAACGTGAAGAGCTCTCAAGCATTTCGACACGCCGCGCCAGCGGAGCGTTCACCAACAGCAACTGGACACCACAGCATATGGCAATCCTGCGCGAGGCGGCCTCTGACCCGCGCGTCGACCGCATCTTTGTGTTTCCCGGTGCCAAAGTCGCGATGTGCGATGCCGAAACCGGAGATCGCTCCTATCTGCGCCAAATCCGTCCATGGTACGGGCACCACTACCATTTCCACGTCCGCCTTCAGTGCCCCGCGGGTGACGCCAGCTGTGAAACCCAAAATCCCGTCCCGCGCGGCGATGGCTGTGATCAAGCCCGCGAATGGGTTGATAATATCCTCAACCCACCACCCCCCAACCCAAACGCCACCCCCAGCGCCCCGCGCGCCGAACTGACCATGGCGCGACTGCCCGGACAGTGTACCGGTGTGCTAAATAGCAACTGATATGTCGTTACGCGCCCTCGCCATCGCCCTGTCCGGCTGGGCCGGTTCGGCCTGTGCCGAGATGACATTTTTGCACAGTTTCGAGTGGGACATTGGCCGAAAGTACTTCGGTGGCCTATCAGGTATTGAGCTGTCCAACGACGGCACAGAGTTTTTCATGCTCAGCGATAGCGGTATCTATTCCCAAGGCACGGTGGTGCGCGATGGCGACAAAATCACCGACATGATGCATGAGCCGTTTCAATTCTTGCCGCATCCGCCAATTTGGCCAAGCGGCGATATCAATCGCGATACCGAAGGACTAGCCCTAACCTCCGATGGCCGCATATTCGTAAGCTACGAAGGCACGACCGAGGTGCGCCAAGAACACCTTCCCGATGGGCAAGCCGATGTTCTCCCTCGCCACGCGGACTTTGACGCGATGCAAACCAACGGCTCCCTCGAAGCTTTGGCTGTCGATACCCAAGGCCGTCTTTATGCCATTCCCGAGCGGTCCGGTCGTGCCTTGCGGCCTTTTCCCGTGTACCGCCTCGATGAGGACACATGGCAAGTGGTCTTTCATATTCCGCGCGCAGGGCTCCTTGTCCCCACCGGGGCCGACATTGGGCCCGACGGGCGGCTTTACCTGCTTGAACGCGATTTTAACGGCATCGGATTCTCCAGCCGGATCAGGCGCTTTAATCTTGATGGTACCGGCGAAGAAACTCTCCTCGAAACACAGCCCGGCACACATGACAATCTTGAGGGTATCGCGGTTTGGACCGACGCACTTGGGCTGCGCATCACGATGGTCTCTGACAACAACTACCGGGCCCTGCAACGCACCGAATTGGTTGAATATAGGTTGACGCACTAGACCACGGGGCCTAGGAAACGCCGTCCCGAATGGTTCGGGGCCAAGTGCCGCACCTTGCCAAAACGGAAACCAAAATGACCAAACTCCTCCCCGGCGTAATCGCCATGGCCGCCATTGTTGTGGCCTCCAATGTTCTCGTACAATTTCTCTTGCTTGATGGGCTTCTTACCTGGGGCGCCTTTACCTATCCGCTCGCCTTTTTGGTGACAGATGTGATGAACCGCATCTATGGCGCCGCTGCGGCCCGGCGCGTGGTTTTGGTTGGCTTTGTTGTGGGGGTCATCTGCTCGCTCATCGGCTCGCAGATCATGCTGCAAGGGGACGGGTTTGAATTCGCCGCTGTGCCGCTGCGTGTGGCCATTGGCTCGGGCATCGGTTTTCTCACAGCCCAGCTTTTCGATGTCTTCATCTTCTCCAAACTAAGAGACAGGACGTGGTGGAAAGCACCGCTGGTCTCAACCTTGGTCTCCTCCACCGTCGATACGGTGCTGTTTTTCTCCATTGCCTTCTCCGCAACCCTCGCGGTCTTTGGCGCACAAGCAAACAGCGATACGGCGTGGGCCCAAGATCCGGCACCTTTGCTAACCATCGGCCCTGATATGCCGCTTTGGGTGACACTCGCCGTGGCCGATTGGGGCGTGAAACTGACAATTGCCTTGCTGGCATTGGCCCCGTTCCGGCTCATCACCGCAAGAATTGGTCAATCCGCCACAAACTAGACCGTTTTTTGTTTTGACTTCTTGGGGATTTGTGGCACCTTTTGACGACCAGAAACAATCGAAAGGAGGTGGATCCAGTGTCTAGAAAGAAATTGGAGAAGTGCGTCGGGACAGCTTGGGAGATGCGTGGCTAGGGCAACCCTTAGCCTGAGTTAAACTCCTAGGTGGATACGTCTAACCGACCCCACCTCTCAAACTTTCGAAGGGCCGCCCCCGTGTAGGGCGGCCCTTTTTCGTGTAAACGAAATCAAAGCAAAACCGGGAACGAGACTGAAATGCCAGTAAAGGTGAACGATCAGATCACAATAGAGGATTGGGAACTGACCGAAAGCTTTGTCCGCGCCAGTGGCCCGGGCGGGCAAAATGTGAACAAAGTCTCCACCGCGGTTGAGTTGCGGTTCTGGGCCGAACGCTGCCCTGCCCTAAGCGATGCGCAAAAGGGTCGTCTACGACGGATCGCAGGACAGCGGTGGACATCGGACGGGGCCGTGGTGATTTTTGTGCAAGAAACGCGCTCTCAGGCGCGCAACCGTGAAATTGCCCGCGAGAGGCTGGTTGAGCTGGTTTTGAAATCGCTAGAAGTTAAGAAACGCCGCAGGCCAACCAAACCAACCTATGGATCGGTCAAACGGCGACTTGAGGGCAAGAAGGTGCGCGGCGCCGTCAAGAAAATGCGCGGCAAAGTTGCCGGAGAAGACTGACGCATCGATCCACAATGAGGGACCGATGCGTCACAAGGTTAGTTCGTCAACCGCAACGAGCTGATCGTGGCAGAGATGCCCTGAAACGCCGAGGCAATATTGGCGTCATCGACATCGTAAAAATGCGACGGCGAGGTTGCACATTCCGCAAGCTCATCTTCAGCATCCGACGAGGTTTGGAAACCAATGGTGAAAACAACGATACCTTGGTTTTTGGCAAGCTCACACTGCTCAAGGAACAGGTCCGTCGCCTCTTCGTTGGTATTGATATAATTGATGTTGCCAACACGCCCGCCCGGCTGCCGGTTGAGATTAACTGACAGGTTTCGTTCGTCAAAGAAATCAAGCGGCAACAATTGCTGAACCACTTCACCGTCCGTCATCACAACCAGATATTTTTGGTTCGTCGAAGGGGCAAACTGCAAAGGCCGATCGGTAAAGGCCGCATCAACCTCGCCTTGGGCCCCCAAGTATTGCATGGCTGGCCGAGAAGACGGGTTCAAAAGCGAGATCCCCCACTTAATGCCAATGTCCGATCCCGTGCCAGCATACAACATGATGTCGTCGATTGCGGTATGCAATTCGGCTTCGTCATTGCTTGCGTAGACGATCGAAGATTCATCGTTCGGGCACCACCCAAATTGGTGCTGGCCATCGTTGACCATGTTGTACATGCCAAAAATGGGGACTTGCTGCGCAAACGGGGCTGGCAATTCGATGTTCTGGTAATCATTCTCATCAATTTGCAGGCAAGAGCTCACGTCAGGCCAATCGCTTCCGTCGGCAAGTTGCGGCGAAACCAAACGCTGCCCCCGCAAGAAATCAAACATGTTGCGGCCTGGGTTCACGTGTCCGCCAAATTGTACCAGGTTCATACTGATCGTGTCAGGCGCGCTCGCTTGATCAAGGACGGTTGTGACAAAATCGCGTGCTGCAGGTCGCAGGGCTTCGATTTTTCCCGATGAGCGCATCGAATACGACACGTCCAAAACCAGCGAAATCTCTACATTCTCCACACTTTCGGTCGCGGCACTCGATACAACGACGTCAAGGTCCTCAACGCCAAAGATGGGCATAAAGATCGTGTTTAACTCAAGCGAGGCATCCGCGACGACGGAGCATTCGTTGACACCCATATCGATGCTGACGTTCGTCACGAAACCCGAAAATCCGCCTGTCTCGAGATAGGTCGTGAAAACATCCTGAGCGTGGCTCTCTCCCAGACGACAGCTTTCCAAATCGGTCGCTGCCAGAGTTGCGCGGTCGATGGTGGATTGAAACCGCGCTCGGATCAATTCGGAGCGGGCCATATCGACGCCCAGTCCGGCCGTGAAGATCATCGCGATCATAAGAAAGAGACTAAGGACGGTGATGGACCCGGATTCATCTGAGACAAAGGACGAGCGCCGCGCGGCGCGGATCAGGCTAGACATGCAAACAACTCACATAAAATTACAGCAACTGATGTCTTCTTAGCTGACCCCCGATGAAACCATATGGAAATTCTAAAATTAGCCTAAATTTCGTGTTTTGCGGTATCCAATCCTGCGGATTTGGCGGGCCTGTTTCGAACTGCGCGGAAATGCCATGTTTTCGCCTTTTTTCGCCGCAACTCAAGGGAGAACGGGCTAAGAATCGTCTAGAGTTTTGGGTGTTCTTGCTGGGCGGAGCAGAGGTGTCCACACTTGGCAGATTTTTAAGTATTTGTTTATTGTATTTTTCGCGTTAAAATTTCCCTAATGGTGATAATTTTTGCCGGAAACCCCTGCAAACA
>JALZWD010000251.1 GCA_023300365.1 Flavimaricola sp.
TGTGGTTCCGATTTGGGTTTGTGGGTGGTTGATGGGGCGGCTTAGTCCATCGGTGCAAAGTTCCACTCGATTTCGTCCATGATGCGTTCCATCAGGGCGCCTGTGGCTTCGTCGCCTTTGAAGACCAATGTCCAACCGTCTTTGCGGTATTCGCGTCGCATGCTGAGTTTGTCGCGGAACCGTCTGTGGCGTCTTGGGTGGCCTTTGCGTGTGTCGATGGGGATCGTGCCTGCGTTTTCGGCCTCTGCTTCTGCGAGAACCGCCGTGAGGGTGGCCCATTGTGCGGGGGCGGATGTGTCGTATTGCTCGGACAGGGCCGTGTGCATCAGGTCTGTGAAGTCGCCGCGTATGGCTGCGGCGATGCGTGTGAGTTTTTGTTGGCTGTATGTGTGTGGGTCCGACAGGATGCCTTCGAAATGGAACACGACGTCTGCGATGGCGCGCAGGCGGCTGCGTTTTTGGCGCGAGAGGTTGGCGTAGAGGCCCGCGATTGCGGCGTCGACGGTATCGAATGTTTCGCATCGGTAGGCCTCGACGGCATAGCGGGCTTGGTCCCACGCCGAGATATCGGCGCGGATCGCGTTTTCTTCGGCGATGAGGCGCAATGCATCGGGGATATCGGCGGGCTGGCGGATGAATGCGGGGATGGTTTGCCATTTGTCGTTGAGCGCGGCGAGGTACCGGACGGCGGTGACGCGGCGAAAGCCCGAGAGCAGGGCGTAGGGGGTATCGCCGTCGATGGGCGTGACCTCGATGGGATTGCGCAGACCGTCGCGGCCGATGGACTGCGTGAGTTCGGTTTGCGCGGCGTCGTCGCTGTGGGACCTGTCGCGGGGAAAGGCGTTGATGTCGATATCGGTGAGTTTGATCTGTTGCATGTCTGTGATTTGCGGGTGGATTGGTTAAGGCCGCGTTAGGTGTGCGTGCGCAGAGCGGCGATGCAACAGGTGCGGGGGATTTGGCGAATGCACCTTAAAATTGTGGGGGATCAAGCATAGGTAGGGGGCGTGAGGCAACGTGAAGGGATTTGACGTGGATTTTGATATTGAGGCGATTTTGACAGAGTTTGTGGGCGGCAATCTGGTGCTGGTCTTGTTTGCGGCGTTTATTATTATTTGCATCATGAAGGGGATCAAGATCGTTCCCCAATCCGAGAAATTTGTGGTGGAGCGGTTTGGCCGTTTGCGCAGTGTTCTTGGGCCGGGCATCAATATTATCGTGCCGTTTCTGGACCGTGTGGCGCATAAGGTGTCGATCCTTGAGCGGCAGTTGCCGAGCATGAGCCAAGACGCGATTACATCCGATAACGTGTTGGTGGCGGCGGAGACGAGTGTGTTTTACCGCATCACCGAGCCCGAGAAGACGGTGTACCGGATCCGCGATGTGGATGCGGCGATTTCGACGACGATTGCGGGCATTGTGCGGTCGGAGATTGGCCGGATGGAGTTGGATCAGTTGCAGGCGAACCGTGCGAATTTGATTGATGCGGTGAAGGCGCAGGTGGCGCAGCAGGTGGATGATTGGGGGATTGAGGTGACGCGGGCCGAGATTTTGGACGTGAACCTTGATGCACAGACACGTGCGGCGATGCTTCAGCAGTTGAATGCGGAGCGCGCGCGGCGGGCGCAGGTGACGGAGGCCGAGGGGACCAAGCGTGCGGTTGAGTTGAACGCGGATGCGGAGCTGTATGCGGCCGAGCAGATCGCCAAGGCGCGGCGGATTTCGGCGGATGCGGAGGCCTATGCGACGCAGGTGGTTGCGGTGGCGATTGCCGAGAACGGCCTAGAGGCGGCGCAGTATCAGGTGGCGCTCAAGCAGGTTGAGGCGCTGACGGCACTTGGCGGTGGGCAGGGGTCGCAGACCGTTGTGGTGCCATCCAATGCGATTGATGCCTTTGGCGATGCGTTCAAGATGCTGACGGGCCGGGGGGGCAAGTAGATGTGGTGGAGCATCTGGTGGGTTTGGGTGGCTGCGGCGCTTGTTTTGGCGATCCTTGAGGTGATGGTGCCGGCGTATATCTTTATGGGCTTTGCGATTGGTGCGGCCCTGACGGGGATTGCGCTTGCTGTTGGCCTGTTTGCCATGTCGGGAATGCCACTGGTTATGGTGGTGTTCGCGGTGCTGTCGCTGGTTGGGTATATCGCGATGCGCATGGCGTTTGGTGCGCCGGGCGGGTCGGTTAAGACGTGGGATACCGATATCAACGACTAGGCAAGCGGCGCAGGATTAACGCGCGGACCCGGTTTAGGATGGCCCACCGTTTAATTGCGGTGGGCCATTTTCGTGCAGGGAGAGAGAGAAACTTAGCCGAGGGATGACATCAGATCGGGGTTGCTGTCGGACATGCGCAGGGCCTGTTGTCTAAGCTGGCTTTGGACGTCGCGTAGCGGTGTCATCATATCCGCCGCAACTTGGCAGGGGTAGCGGAAGGTGGACTGGCCTTTACGAACATCGACGCGCGCTTCGAAGGCTTGTGTGCCTGCGTTGTAGCTAATGTTGTGGACTGTGATCTGTGACATATCGTGCCTCCGGTTCCGTATTGTTATGACCTCAAGGTGGGGGCAGAACGGATGGTTTTGCAAGATTTGTGACGCGGATTCACGGCCAAGTGAATCTCTGACATATTGTGCGCTCCGCGGCGACAGATGCCAAAACAGGTAAAATGTCGTGTTTTGCGAGCTTGGAAATTGGTCACAGGCGCGGGCGCTTTGCCCTTGGGCCGTTTGCGTGGCGGAGCGTGCGTTTTTCCAC
>JALZWD010000252.1 GCA_023300365.1 Flavimaricola sp.
ATTGCGCTGCGGTTTCCAACATCAGGTCCGAATAAGGCAGGACAATCGCAAACTCCGTCCCCTCAGGCCCGGTGTGCTCAAGCGTCAGCGCGCCACCATGTCCGCGCACCAAATCGGCGGCAATCACCAACCCAAGCCCCGAGCCCCCCTTGGTCACGCCCCCCTCAAAGGGCTTGAACAAATGCTGCTGCGCCTTGGGCGGCAGGCCGGGGCCCGTATCGGTCACACGAATGCGCCACGCGCTGTGTTCTTCCGCGACGCTCACGGTGATCGTGCCTGACACGTTTTTGCCCATCATGGCTTGGCGCGCATTGCGCACAAGATTTGAAATCACGCGGTACAATTGCTCGGCATCGGCGCGCACGATCATGCCGGGAGGGACGTTTTCCACAAACGTCAGGTCAAAATCCTCAACCGCCAGCCGCTCGCTCTCGACCACATCATTGATCACATCGCCGACCATGATCCGCGCAAGCGTCGGCGCAGGCTCATCCACCCGACCAAACGCCAGGGTGCTTTCACAAAGATTAACCGCCCGCGTGATCGACCCCACCAATTTGGGCGCCATGCGCCGCACCAGCGGATCTTCGGATCCCTCAATCCGGTCTACAAACAACTGCGCCGAGGTCAGGATATTGCGCAAGTCATGGCTCACCTTGGCCACAGCCCCGCCCAAAGACGCAAGCCTCTCCTTTTGCCGAAGGGCATGCGTCAGTTGCGTTTGCAATGTATGCAGCGCCTCCTCCGCATCGCGAAGCTCTGTCACACTGGCGCTGGGTGTAATGATCCCACGGGCATCTTCGGGCGCCGCGGCATAGCGCTGCATATGCCCCACAACGCCCTCAATCGGCCGCACAAGCAAAATCCGCACGGCCAAAAACAGCAACGCGGCCGTGAATATCGAAATAACCGCAGAGAGGATCAAGATCCGCACGCCATAATCAATCATCGCCGCACGCAAAGCAGAGGTATCCATCGTCACCTCGATCAAGAGGCCACCGTCCTGCACCGGGTTGCCGATCACACGGATCACTTCGGTATCGCGCGTCATGATCCGCTTTGCGGCATCCGAAATCAGCATAAACCCCGTTGGATCGCGTAGATCAAAGGTCTCAACAATCGGTCCGGGAACCTGCGAAGACAGCACCAATTGCCGCACCTCGTCACGTCGCAGCACCACGTTGAACACTTCCGCATTAACCAGCAATTCCTGCTCAAGATCGGCCGCCAACATATCGTCCGCCAAAAGGGCCAGCGACGCGATCTGCGCCCGCTCAAGTCTCAGCATCAAGAAATCTTCGCGAAATCGCGCCACGGATGGCACGAAAATCAGGATCTCTGCCAACATCACAAAGACCATGGTCAGGATAAGAAACCGCCCAGAAAGTGTATTCACCAGGCGGCGTAATGTTGGCATCAGGGCAGCCATCTTTGAACAAGTCCGGCAACGCGTTTGATCGTTTTGCTCTCAAACAACTTGGGGCTAAAATAGGCCCCCGCCGCACGTTTGTTCACTTCCATTATTGTTGGATACGGCAGCACGGTATTGGAAATCGCCGACATTTTCATACCATTCGCAATGGCCATGGCCCACATGCCGATTAACTCCCCGGCAAGGGGGCCCGCAATGCTCGCCCCAACCGGCTTGCCCTTGACGACCATCACCTTGATCAACCCGGTGTTCTTTCCCTCGGCAATCGCGCGGTCGTTGTGGTCAAATTCGGATCGCGCGACGTCCACGCGCGCACCGTATTTCTCAATCGCTTGCGCCTCGGTCAGGCCAACTTGGGCAATCTCGGGGTCGGTGTAGGTGGCCCAAGGAATATGATCCGTCTTGGCCTTGGCCGGCATCCCAAGCACGAGACTGCGCACCAAAATGCCCGCGTGATATCCTGCCAAATGCGTAAACTGCAAACCACCCGCGGCATCACCGGCGGCATAGACACGTTTGTTGGTCGTTGACCGCAGGTTCGCCCCAACCTCAAGTCCGCCGCGATTATACGCAACATTCCCGGCCTCAAGGTCGAGCTTGTCAATATTCACCTTCCGCCCCGCGGCCATCAACAGATGCGTCCCGCTGAAATCGCCTTTGGGTGTGTGTATGGTAATGCCCGCACCACTTGCAGTAATCTTCTCTGCGATGGCGTTTTCGACAATCTCAACACCCTCGGCTTGCATTTTTTCAACAACGAACGCGGCGATCTCCGGATCATCATTGCCAAACACCTTGGCCCCTTCGATCACGGTCACCTTGCTGCCCAAACGGATATGCGCTTGCGCCATCTCCATCCCGATCGGGCCGCCACCAATCACGATCAAATGGTCCGGGCGCTCGCGCAAATCAAAGATGGTCTCATTTGTATAAACGGTCACATCGTCAATGCCGGGAATAGGTGGCACAAACGGCCCCGATCCCGTGGCCACGACAAACCGCCGCGCCTTGATGACATGTTCGCCAGCCTGAACCTCGTTGGGGCTGATGAATTTGCCAAATTCGCGAATGACATGAACGCCAAACCCCTCAAACCGCTCTTGGCTGTCAACCGGTGCGATGTGATCAATCACGCCGCGCACGTGATCCTTGGCCGCGGCATAATCCACTGTCGGCTCTACGTTCTTCACGCCAAATTGCGCGCCGTGGTTCATCGCATAGGCCTGCTTGCCCGCCGCGATCAATGCCTTTGATGGGACACAGCCGAAATTCAGGCAATCGCCGCCCATCAAATGACCCTCAAGCAAGACAACCCTTGCGCCCATTTGCACAGCACCAGCAGCCAAAGATAAACCACCGGATCCAGCACCGATGATACAAATGTCAGTTTCAATTTGTGTCATTGTTTATAAGTCTTTCTTGCCGCGTACGGTCTTGATAAGGATCGGGAGCACCGAAAGTAAAGCAAGTCCCAGAATGGGAAGCAAGATTTGCGGTTGGAAAATAATCCCCAGATCAGGCGTCTCTCCACGGGCGAATACTTCACCCAAACCCGCGCCAACGGAGGTGTAAACAATCGCTCCGGGCATGATGCCAAAAAACGTTGAGATCACAAACCGGCGCAGCGGCACCTCAAGGAACGATGGCACCAGATTGGCCATAAAAAACGGTACCGCAGGAACCAGCCGGATAAAAAACAGCATCGACCATTGGTTTTCGTCGATCCCGTCTTTGATCTTTTTCACAACGCCCTCCGATCCCTCAAGCCGTGCCCCCAACTTTTCGCCAAACCCCCAACGCGCCGCGACAAAAATCGCCGTCGCCCCAAGGGTCGCTCCAAAGATGTTAAACAATGCGCCCGGAAAGGTTGAGAAAAGGAAACCGCCCGTCAGCGTCGCAATCGTCGCACCGGGCAAAGAGAATCCTGCAATCAAGACATACGTGAAAATGAACATCAGGGCCGTCAAAAGGTAGTTGGCATCCCGGAACGCCAAGAGGTCCTCGCGGCGCTCGGCCAATGTCTCAAACGTGAGGTAATCACGCAAATACACCGCTCCAAAAATGGCAACCGCCGCGATAACAATGATCGGTAGGCGTCTCAAAAAAGGGCTGGATGTTGTTTCGGTCGTACCACTCACGTCATAGGTTCCTTCTCTACCACAAATGCCCCGCACCGGGCCCGTATTTCCGAGGTCGTGTTCCTCTGATAATCACAGGTCTCTAAATGGCCTGTGTGCCAGCCCGGCGGAAGGGGGATCACGCGCGGTTGATGGGATTGTCAGTTTGGAGACCCATAAACAAGGCCACTGTAACATTTGCCCGGCGGGCTCTCCCAAATGTTGCAACAATTGCCATCACCCGGCGTTGACAGCCGCATGGCACCCCCTTAGAGAACACTCTTGATATGTAGCAGAGCCCGAATCCTTTGATTTTGGCCCCTGACCGGAGAAATGCGATGAAGCGCACGTTTCAACCTTCCAACCGCGTTCGTTCGAACCGCCACGGTTTCCGCGCACGCATGGCCACCAAAGCTGGCCGCAAGATCCTCAATTCCCGTCGCGCACAGGGCCGCAAAAAGCTCAGCGCCTAAATCTGGTTCACCTGACCTTACATAGGTTTTTGGACGCCCGATAAGATGACGAAAATTTGGACCCCAAGAAACCGCAAAGGTCTCTTGGGGTTTTTCGTGTCTGATCCTGATCTCAAAATTTTGAAAAAGCGCGCCGCGTTCGTACGCACCAGCTTTGGCAAACGCCACGGCACCAAAGGCCTGCACCTTCAGGCCCGCCATCGCGAGGACGGCACGGCGCATATCGGCGTCGGCTTCACATGCTCAAAAAAGGTCGGCAATGCTGTCGCACGCAACCGCGCCAAACGCCGCCTGCGCGAAATCGCCCGCCTTGGCCTGTCAGATATCGCCAAACCCGGATGGGATTACGTCCTCGTCGGACGGGCAGGGGCCACAGCCACACGCCCCTTCGACGCATTGCAATCCGACCTCGCCCGCGCAATCCGCGCCATCCACGAATGACCCCCCTCGGCCACATCGTCGCGGCCCCCGTGCGCCTCTACCGCCTGCTATTCTCGGCATGGGTCGGCCACGGCTGCCGGTTCCAACCCACATGCTCGGCCTATGCGCTTGAGGCGATCGAAAAACACGGCGGCATCAAAGGCGCATGGCTCGCCGCCCGCCGCATCGGGCGCTGCCATCCATGGGGCGGATCAGGAATTGATGATGTGCCGGACTAGGACGCACGAGTTCGTCCAAAATCATTGCACCGCCGCAGAAGTTGTCACTGCTTACGACCCCCTCACAACCGCTCAAACGAAATCGCCACATCGCCAATATCCACACCAAACCTTTTGATATACGCCCGGTTAAACAAGCGATCCTCACTCAAAAGCCACATCCAATCGTCAAACGTCACACGCATCGTCTCCACCGATCCATCCGCCGCCGGGATCGGCAAATCAATCTCGTAGCGCCAGTTAAACCGGTTGTCGCGCTCCTCGCCCACGGCCTGCCCAATCACGCCGGGTGCGGTGCCAACCCAACTGTCCGGCCCGGTCTTGGTCAGGGTCCAAATCCGCTGCTCGGTCGATCCATCCTCATAAATGAAATCCTCCACCAGCCTAAGCCGCTCCCCATCCCAATCGCCCTTGATCTGCACCTCAAAGGCCCGGCGCACCGTGCCAAAAACATCCTGAAACTGACCATAGGCCACAAGATCCCCGTCAAAGAACTCCTCAAGGTTCAAACGCCTGTCGCTCAGCGATGGATCATCAAACGACGGCTTGCCCGTACAGGCGGCGAGAAGGGCCAGCGCGGCCATGGCGATAATATTTTTCATGCTCCTTTTACGGGCTAAACCAGCAACCAGATCAATCCCAACCGCTTGCCGTACCCCGCGATCTCCTCTAACTCGGGTCCCATGCTTGATGATCTCGACGACATTCACGCGCTCTTCCATGGCGCCCCCAAAACAACCGAGTTTCGCAAACTGCGCAAACGGATCGT
>JALZWD010000253.1 GCA_023300365.1 Flavimaricola sp.
GCACCAATAGCATCCGCAGCCGTTACCGTGGCATCGCGAAATGCGGTCGACTCGTACCCAACACCATATTCAAAGATATAGTCCACACCAAGGGTGCCACAGGTGCCATGGCACCGTGCCGCGTCCACACCATTATAGGCGACCGGCTCGTAATACCGATCATCAAAAACTGAGCAAACGGCCGCATCCGTCACGGGCGAAAAGCGTTGGTTGCGATAGAAAGAATAGCTCGCAAATTCTTGTGTCGGTTCCGCTGCGCCATCGCCACTTGCAACAAGTGTCGCAGTCGTCGGGGCGGAAAACCACGTCGGACAATCAAGCCCAGCAGGATTGGAAGCTGTCACACAGCGATAGGTATGACTAAAGGTGCCCGTCCCCTCGCGGATCAAGAATGAAACGCTGTTGTCTCCATCCGCTTCGCCACCATTCGCATCCTGCGGAGCACCCGCAAAATTGCTCTGGCCCGTCACACTCGTCAACGAAATATTGCCATAGGTGTTCACAGTAGCGATCTGACCGCCGGCTGCGGTGATATCCGTCAACGGCACAAACACACCAATCGTACCAAAAGAGGCAATCCGCCGATCACCGGGCAGCGCGGTACCGCTTCGGGTCTGTGTCGGAAAATGCGACAACGAAAGGTCCGCACCCGTAACGGTCACTGTCGGCGTCTGCACCCCCAGCCCCGTCGCATCACACGACACCGAGCCCGCATCCAACACACTGCGTGATGGTTGCGTGGCACTAAATGTGGCCAAAGGATAGCGAACACTATTGCCCTGAAAACAATCGTAAACATAGGCATTGGGCGAAATACCCGAGGCATCCTCAACAAACGAAATCGGCCCCATGGCCGTCTCGTTGCCAAACAACGGATCGGGATCGTCCGTCGGATCGCCATTGGTATCGGTTTTCCAAGTATCGACGTGGAATTCATACGTAATCTGAAATCCATCAACACCACCACGCGATGCCGGTGCGGCGGTCAAAACCCGCTTAAACAGGTTGTAATGCGGCTTGGCTGTGATGGTCACATCATCAATCGTTGAGACATCCGGCAGGATCGAGTCACAATTGTCACCACCAAACTCAGCGCTCGCAATGCCACTTGTCGTCCCGTTCGGATTGTCGCCCAAGGCACGTGCAACAAATGTAATATCGGCCGCAAACGAGCTGCGAAACCCAAGGTCACAGAAAATCTCAGATGGCGCGCCCGCGCTCCCGTCCCCGCTGATCGACGACGTGACCGCATTACAAATGCCCGGCAGTTGGTCCCAAACCAAACCCGGCTTAAGGGTGGATCGGATAAAAACGTTGTCACCCGGAGGGTCGACCTGAACCGCGAAATTATAACCAACCCCGTCGTTGGTCCGCACAACATCATCCGTCTGGGAAAAGTCACAGCCGTTTGTCGCCGCCGCGGGGCACACATCATCACCCACGGTATTTAAAACGCCAATCGTGCCGCCCGTCGCGCCCCGCGTGACACCAAACGTCAGTATACCATCTGCTCTGGCCTCCAATGTGGTGGCCATCCACATCACACTCGCCAGTACAAAAAATACAAACGTCCGCACAAAATGTGCGCACAGGGACACGGAATTCGCCATGTTAATCGGTCTCCTAACGAGGATTCGAACTTGGATCGGTACTCAATTTTTGCTGGGGAAGCGTGAGGCCAGTTGTCTGTTAACGTTCGGGTCAAGACCAGTTGCGATTTCAACAATCTTCACATTTCCGTCACACTTGTGACAAAGGCGCAACAAAACTCACATCAGCAAAATACCGCCACCTCAAGGCCGCCTGCGGCCCGCCCGCTGCGTCAATACGGTCCAAAATCAGCGCAATCCAACGCCTAGGCCACGCCCTCAAAGGCGCCGGGCATAAGGTCGTCCCAAAATGCGAAAATTTGCTCTGCATTCAGGGCCGACATCCATCCATGCTTATCAAAGTCCTGCCGCGACGCGGCATCCGTCACCTTGCTCAAAAACAAACGCCGGTCTGCATCGCGCTGTGTCGGCGTGCGCCCCGCCACCAAATCCCGCACCACGCTCAGCTTGCGCGCACGGGCCGACGAAACCGGGGCCTCAGGTGCCCCCTCCCCTGCCCCGTAATTGTCGCGCAAAGCCGCGCTCAAATACCGCGCCGGATTTTCCACATCCGCCCGGCCCTGCACATAGGCCAACTTCGTCGCCACGTGCTCGGCCCCATGTTCATCAATCCATTGCCGCGCCAAACGGTCACTCACACCTTGGGCAATCAATTGGGCATAGACCGGCGATTTGCGCAGCCCCGTCCCATCATCCAAATCAAGGATCGCCAATTGTGGGTTCTTGGCAATCTTGAACCGAATGTCCGTCACCGCGCGCCCCATCTTGCGGGTCTCGGGCGTCAAAATAATGTTGCTGGTCTTATTCACCTCGGCGACCGCGGGTTTGATGATCTTGGCATTAAGGTGTTTGAACACTTCGTAATACGCGCTGTCATCCACGCCCATCAAACGTCGAAACAGATCAAGCGGCCACCACCCGGTGCTCCCGGTCCGCACAAAACGGTAACAGTTCTCATAAAGCGCCAGCGCATGCCCGCTGGTAAACCTTCTTTGAATGTTCAGATTGATTAACGCGAACACCTTCGGATCATGCAGCTTCTCGGCCAAGGCGCTCGAATACGAATACTCACAGACCCCGCCCTTCAGCTTGGCATAGGCCAAAAGGCTCGACACACCCCATTCCTGTTGCCCGTTCTCATCAAGCATGTCCCACTCGGCCAATGTCTCAACCAAACCGCGCAGGCTCGCCTTGAGGGTTTCCATGTCATTGGAATTATACCCCACCATCGTACACAGCGTGCGTGCATCGATCCGGTGGGTCGGATTGTGGATCAGCGTGTCATAGGCATTAAGCAGCAAAACATTCGACAACTTGCGTTGAAGTAACGTCAGCTTGCCACTTACGTGGATCGCGGCCACGTTCTTTTTGACGTCCCCACGTCGCAATGCGCCCGTAAGCTCTTTTTGATCTGCCATCCTGCTCGTACCTTCTTTGAGGTTTCCAAGACGTTACACCATAAGGCACCCCGCGCCAAGAACAGATCAGGTACCTTTTGTCCCGCCTGCGTTAATCCCGTAGATAGGTACCTTAATGCATTAGAAGCCTTGTTCATTGGGTCGAAAGGTACCCAACTACGGGAGAAATTACCCACATCCTGTGGATAACTCGGGCAATTCAGACCCTACACAGCCGCTTAGAGACTTTGCACCGCGAATCGGGTCCTTTGCCCCCGCAAACACCACCCCTTGATCCCGTATGCAGGTACCTTTTATCCCGACAATGGGTACTAAGTGATATGTAATCTATTGATTTAAATACAATAAAACGCGCTAAAGTCCTTAAAGTATCTAAATAATTTCAAAGCCTGTTGCTGCTTTATTTATGCTATATCTGGTAGAAGACAGGCAAAACCGCTTGAAATCACCATTCTTGATTCTCATTTGCCGTTTCATGTGCGATAGTTTCCTCAAAATCAACGGAACACACGGACATTGAGGCAAAGCTATGTCATCACAACAAAAGCCCCCCCTGCCCCCATACCTTAACATCGACCCGGCGGCAGCGGCAGCAAAATTAACCGATCCAATCGACACCACGCGATTCGCCAAAGCAGC
>JALZWD010000254.1 GCA_023300365.1 Flavimaricola sp.
CCTTTTGAACAATGCCATTCCCTTCAGTCTGATTGCATGGGGCCAACAACACATCGAAACGGGCCTCGCCTCGATCATCAATGCCTCAACCGCGATTTGGGGCGTCTTTGTCGCCGCACTGTTGTTGCCCGACGAGCGGCTGACCACGCGCAAAACCATTGGCACCCTGCTTGGGTTTGTCGGCGTCGCCATGGCCATCGGCCTTGCCGCCCTTCGCGATCTTGACCTGCGCTCGTTTGGTCAACTTGCCATCATCGGCTCCTCGCTAAGTTATGCAGTTGCGGGTGTCTGGGCGCGCAAACGCATGAAGGGGCTGCATCCGCTTGTGGCTGCGGCGGGCATGCTAACGGGCTCGACGCTCATCATTTTGCCTGTCGCGATCTGGACCGAAGGGGCCTTGCTCTTTGATCTAAGCGCGCGCGGATGGTCCGCCATTGCCTATGTCTCGCTGATTGCCACAGGCCTCGCATATCTTTTGTATTACCAAGTCATCGCCATCGCAGGCAGCGCCAACACCATGCTATGCACCCTGCTCGTGGCCCCGGTGGCGATTACCGCAGGGGCAATTACCTTTGGCGAAAATCTTGCCCCCCAAGCCTATCTTGGGTTCGCAATCCTCGCACTGGGCCTCGCTGTCTTGGATGGCCGCCTTCTCGATCACCTGTTCAAACAAAAAACTCTGGGCAAAGACACGCGAGACGGCTAGCTAAGGGCGCATGATTTACCAAACTGCACAAGACTGGCTCGATGCGCCACGCAAACGCGTGTTGCTGTTTGCGATGTCGGGCTTGGGCAAAACCCACGTCAGCCACATTTTGCGCGGGCATGGCGATTGGTTTCACTATTCCATCGATTACCGCATCGGCACGCGCTATATGGGCGAACTGATCGCCGACAATGCCAAACGCGAGGCGATGAAGGTCCCGTTCCTGCGCGAATTGCTGCTGACGGACAGTATCTATATCGGCTCAAACATCACTTTCGACAATCTCACACCTGTCTCAACATATTTGGGCAAGCCGGGCGATCCGGCCAAGGGTGGGTTGCCGTTTGCCGAATATACCAAACGCCAAGACCAATTCCGCCGGGCCGAAGAATCCGCTTTGCGTGACACGCCGTTCTTTATTGATCGCGCACAGGCGCTCTATGAATATCCGCATTTCATCTGTGATACCGGCGGGTCGATCTGTGAATGGGTCGATGCCAATGATCCCGCCGACCCGATTTTGCGCGAACTCAGCCAAGCGGCCCTTATGGTCTGGATCGAAGGATCCGAAACACACACCCAAGAATTGGTCGCGCGGTTCGACAAAGCCCCCAAACCAATGGCCTATGAGCCCGCATTTCTATTGCGCGTCTGGCAGGAATACCTCCGCGAAAACAACTGCAAAGAGGGTGACGTTGATCCAGACACCTTCATCCGCTGGACCTATGCCCAAGCCTTGGCCCACCGCCAACCACGCTACCGGGCCATGGCCGATAATTGGGGCGTCACAGTCCAAGCACAAGACGTCGCCCAAGTGATGACAACCAGCGACTTTGACGCGCTGATTGCCGATGCGATCACCAAACACAATCATGCGAGCGGCCGAATGTGAGGGATTGAGCCACGCGCGCGCAGTTCCTATCTCTGTTCAGTCAGCCACCAAGGTTTTTCCAATGCCCATCACGCTTCCCGCCGATTTGCCTGCCTATGAGACCCTCACCGACGAGGGTGTTATGGTTATGGGCAAAGACGCGGCGGCACTGCAGGACATCCGCCCCCTGAAGATCGGGCTTTTGAACCTGATGCCCAAGAAAATCCAAACCGAGACACAGTTCGCCCGCCTAATCGGCGCGACACCTCTTCAAATTGATCTGCATCTGATCCGGATGACAGAACATCAATCCAAGACGACTTCGGCCAAACACATGGAGGCCTTCTATCGCTCGTTCCAAGACATCGAGGCCTCGGGTGAAAAGTTTGACGGTTTGATCATCACAGGCGCTCCGATTGAGCATCTCGACTTTAGGGACGTTACCTATTGGTCTGAAATGGAACGGGTTTTTGCTTGGACGCAAACACATGTGCATTCGACCTTTGGCGTCTGCTGGGGGGGGATGGCCATGATCAACCATTTCCACGGCGTGCAAAAACACATCCTGCCCGAAAAGGCTTTTGGGTGTTTCCGTCACGAGACGATTGAGCACGGCTCGCCCTATTTGCGCGGTTTTGCGGATGATTTTGTTATGCCAGTCAGCCGCTGGACCGAAATGAAACAATCCGAGATCGATGCGGCATCTGGCCTCAAGACGTTGCTCTCAAGCACTGGCTCGGGGCCTTGTTTGGTTGAGGATGTCGCGCACCGTGCGCTTTATATCTTTAACCATTTTGAATACGACAGCGGCACTCTCAAAGACGAGTATGACCGCGACATCAGCGACGGCACGCCGATCAATGTCCCGATGAATTACTACCCCGGCGATGACCCAACCAAAGCCCCGGCCAACCGTTGGCGCAGTCATGCGCATCTTTTATACGGAAACTGGATAAGCGAGATTTACCTCACCACCCCCTATGAGATGAGCAAAATTGGCACGAAAATTACTGACCTTCGGCGCACTAACGGCCCTAGCGACGACACCCTTCTTGATTGATACGCGCGCCGACCGGCGCGACGCACAGGCCGAGGCTGATTTCCCGCGCCTTGGCCAGATGATCGATGTTGGCGGCCGCAAGGTGCATGTGCATGTTTCTGGACGCGGCCCTGATTTGGTTTTGATCCATGGTGCCGGCGGCAATATGCGCGATTTCCTGTTTGAATTCGCAGACCGGGTTAATGATCGTTACCGGGTGATCATCTTTGATCGGCCGGGCTTGGGGTATACCGATCACACCGACCCTGACTACAACACCGCGTTTTCAAACACCGCCGATAGCCCCGCCGAACAGGCCGCCTTGCTTCAGGCCGCCGCGGCGCAACTTGGCGCGGAACGCCCGATTGTTTTGGGCCATTCCTCTGGGGGGGCCGTCGCCTATGCTTGGGCCGTCTATCAGCCCGACCATGTCGCGGGCATTGTGAGTGTT
>JALZWD010000255.1 GCA_023300365.1 Flavimaricola sp.
GGCAAGCGCAACCGGATCCGCGAACACGTCACAATGAACCTTGGCACCGCAGGCGGGGCAGGGGTCACCCAAGTCGGCGACGATGGGCTGTTCATGGCGGGATGCCACATCGCCCATGATGCGGTGATCGGCAACCGGGTGATTGTCGTCAACAGCTCCGCCGTGGCGGGCCATTGCATCGTCGAAGATGACGTTATCATCGGCGGGCTGTGCGGTATCCATCAATGGGTCCGCATCGGCCGGGGGGCTATTATCGGCGCCGTCACGATGGTGACCAACGATGTGGTCCCACACGGTCTGGTTCAAGGGCCACGCGGCGCGCTTGATGGCCTCAATCTGGTCGGGCTCAAACGCAAAGGCGTGGGCCGGGCCGACATCACCGCCCTGCGCGCGGCGTTTCAACAGTTGCGCGACGGCGAAGGCACGTTCCACGAACGGGCCGCGCGTTTGGCCGAAGAAAGCGACAGCGAATATGTACAGGAAATGGTGGCCTTCGTGCTTGGCGCATCCGACCGTCATTTCCTGACGCCGGGCTGATGCTGGCCCTGATTGCCGGAACCGGCGCGCTGCCTGCCGCGGTCGTGGGCGCTGTGTCTGGGCCTGTCGTGTTGTGCCAAATGGCGGGCTTTGACATCAAAGGTTTGTCCGACACGCCTAAAATTGATTTCCGCATCGAAACGCTTGGCACACTCTTACAAACTTTAAAAACTAAGGGTGTTACGCGCGTCTGCTTTGCGGGCGCGATCACGCGGCCCAACGTGGACCCTGCGGCCATCGACGCTGCAACGCTCCCGCTCGTTCCCCGTATCCAAGCGGCAATTGCCGATGGGGATGATGGCGCGCTGCGTGCGGTCATTGGGATTTTTGAGGAGGCCGGCTTGGCGGTGGTCGCAGCACATGAGCTTGCACCCAAACTGCTGTGCCGCGCCGGAATTTTGGTTGGCGATCCAATCGACGATCAACTGAATTCAGGTGTCGAGGTCGCATTGGCCGAACATGCCGCCTTGTCGTCCGGCGATATCGGACAGGCCGTTGTCGTTGCCGGTGGCCGTGTCATCGCGCGTGAGGGGCGGGCTGGAACCGATGCTATGTTGCGCACGCTGATCCCGGCAACGGCGCCTCTTGTCACCGAGAGCGACCCCTTCGTTTGGGCCGCAGATGCCGCAGCCAAAACGCTGGGGGCATTGGCCGATTGGGTCTCAGGCGATGATGGACCCGTGGCGCAAGCCGCACCCGCGCTTGGCGGGCTATTGTTCAAAGCTCCAAAAACAGGTCAGGATCGCCGCGCCGATTTGCCAGTCATCGGCCCGCGTACGTTGATGCTCGCCGCCGAGGCGGGGTTGTCTGACATTGTCATCGAAGCGGGGGGCGTGATGGTCATCGATCGACCTCAAGTCTGCGCAATTGCCAAATCGATGAACATCCGCATCTGGTCTCGCGAGGCATCCCAATGAAGGTTTTTGTGATCGCAGGAGAGCCGTCGGGCGACGCGCTTGGTCAGTCCGTCATGGCAGGTCTGCGCGAGTTAGCGCCAGACGTGACCTTCCAAGGCATCGGTGGCCCGCTGATGGAAAGCGAAGGCCTGCGCAGTCAGTTTGACATGGCCGAGCTCAGCCTCATGGGCCTTGTTGAAATCTTGCCCAAATACCTGCACCTCAAACGCCGCATTGCCCAAACGGCCGAGGCGGTTCTGGCCTCTGAGGCGGATGTGCTGCTGACCATCGACAGCCCCGATTTCTGCCTCCGCGTCGCCAAGGCCGTACGCGCAAAAAGTACTATTAAAACAGTGCATTACGTCGCGCCCTCCGTCTGGGCATGGCGTCCGGGGCGCGCAGCGAAAATGGCCGCCTACGTCGACCACGTCTTGGCCCTTTTGCCGTTTGAGCCACCTTACATGACACAAGCCGGCATGGGCTGCGATTTCGTCGGCCACCCGATCTCAACTCATCCCCGCGCCACCCAAGCCGAGGTCCAGTCCTTCCGCCGCCAGCACCGCATCACCGGCCCCACGGTCTTGGCTCTACCGGGCTCCCGCGCAAGCGAAATTCGCCGCCTGTCGCCAATCTTTGCCGATGCATTGCGCCGCGTGATGTCCGAAATTGACGGCGTGCAAATCATCGTGCCCGTTGCGGGCAACGTCGCGTCCCTCGCGCATCAGGCCATGGAAGACTGGCCCGGCCGCCCGATCATCATCCCTCCCGCGTTCGACGAACGCAGTCAGACCGAAAAACGCGCGGCCTTTGCTGCGGCCGATGTCGCCCTCGCGGCCTCTGGCACCGTATCGATTGAGCTTGCCGCAGCACGCACGCCCATGGTCATCGCCTATGATATGGCCTGGATCAGTCGCACCATCATGCAACGCATGCTCCAAACCGATACCGTCACCTTGGTCAATCTGGTCAGCGAAAGCCGTGTGGTGCCCGAGTTCATCGGCAAAAATTGCCGCGCCGATGCCATTGCCGACAGTTTGCTCGCAACCTTGCAAAACCCTGATGCCCAAAATCATGCGCTTGATCTGACAATGGACCGTCTGGGGCAGGGTGGCGAAAACCCCGGCCTACGCGCCGCGCGTGCGATCATGCGGCTCCTCTAGGCTTCTTTTGGCCATCACCTCCCGCCGGAGGCATCCCAAA
>JALZWD010000256.1 GCA_023300365.1 Flavimaricola sp.
CCGCCTTGGCCGATCTTGCGGCCAAAACCCCCGGCCATTACCGCGTGCATCCCGCCTCGCCCGACTTTGCTGACCCTGGCGACAAACCGGCCCCCGATCTTGTGATCATTGATGGCATTGGTCCCGATGGCGATCCCAAAGTTGCCGGGGAGATCTTGCGCCTGCAAGCCGACCTGCGCAGCCGCCCGGCCCTGAAATACGCCAGCCAATTGCTTATCGTGCCCACGGCCTGCGCCGATCTGGCCTCAATGGCGCTCGATATGGGCGCCGATGATCTGGTCAGCAACCGGGTCAGCCGCCCCGAGCTTAGCCACAGGATCAACGTTCTGGTGGGGCGCAAAATCAAAAATGACACCCTGCGTGCCAATATCCAATCCGGCCTCGAAGCCGCGGTCACCGACCCCCTCACCGGGTTGCACAACCGCCGCTATGCCCTGCCGCACTTGTCGCGTTTGGCCGAAAAGGCCGCAGCAGAGCGGCGTGATTTCGCAATGATGATCCTCGATATTGATCACTTCAAATCCATCAACGACACCTATGGCCACGCCGCAGGCGATCTTGTGCTGGTCGATGTCGCCAAACGCTTGCGCAGCAAACTACGCCCCTCTGATATGATTGCGCGTATCGGCGGCGAAGAATTCCTCGTGGCCATGCCCAACACCAATCGCGAACAAGCCCGCGCAATGGCCGAACGTTTGCGCATGGCCATTGAAAATCGACAGGCCGACGACGCGGTTGGGCCAACGCCAATCGCCAAACACAACACCGCCTCTATCAATGTTACCATGTCAATTGGGGTGGCGATGGGTGGCGGCGAATGCAAATCCGACGCGGGCATCTCGGCCCTATTTGACAGGGCCGACACCGCACTTTACCGCGCCAAGGCGGATGGCCGCAACATGGTCACATTGGCCTCCAACGCCGCCTAACGGTTGCGACGTGTTCGCTCAAAATTTTCGGCAAACGCCGCGCGCTGCTCTGCCGACATGTCCTCAAGCTGGTCCAAAATCATCGACGATGTCGCACCGCGCACCGCCAAGACCCTTCCTTGAAAATCTTGCAGGATCGCCTCAATCCCGGCCCGATCAAACGGCTCGGCTGTAATCGCTGCGACTAGATCACTGTTGATTTGGCGCATTTCCGCACGCGACGGCGGACGCAAATTGGGGTCTTGGCGCACAGCCGCGCCAATCGCACGACGATCGGCCCGCTCAAGGCCGCGCCCCAATTGGCCCGCGGAAAATTCGACCGCGCGTGGCGGACCGCTGCGTTGCCAATTAAAGGCGGCCCCTATTGCAAGGCCAACCACCGCCACGTTCATCGCCAACGAGGCGATCAACAAAACCCGCAATCCCCGGCGCATCGGCACCTTTGCCGCTTTTTGCTCACTCATCCTTCGAACTCCAGGTCAAAAATATCCGCCTCAGGGAACAAGCTCATCGAAACGCTTTCCCCCATCATACCCGCCATCACATCCGACATGGTCTCGCTCGGCGCGACCCCGATCCAAAGGCCGGCGACACCCGCCGCCATCAACCCACTCATCGCAGGCCAACCCCCCAAGGCCGCGATCCAATCGCGCCATCCCGGCTTGGGCATCTCATACGCCACAGGTCCCGGCAAATGCCGCTGCGCATCATCCAATATGCGCGCCATCGCAGCTTGCGAAATCTCGGGCACCGGCGCGTGCTTGGCTTGGTCCAAAAATGCGTCCAGCGCTGCCATGTCGATCTTGTCTTGCTCACTCATCTCCATACCCCAATTCTGCGCGTCGTCCCGCCAAGACCGCCGCAAGGCTACGTTTCCCCCGCGCGGTCAGGCTTTCAACCGCTTCGGTACTAATCTTCATAATCTCTGCGATCTCAGGATTGGCCAGCCCCTCCAAATGCCGCAACGATACCGCCTGCGCCTGCCGGTCGGGCAATTTCGCCAATGCCTCCGCAAGGGCCTGCATCCGGCTGCGCTCTTGCATCATCGCCGCCGCACTCGGCGCATCGTCCTCTGGTTCGGCGATCTGATCTAATCCAACACCGCGCTTCTTGCGCAAACGATCCGTGCAAAGGTTCGCCGTGACACGGTACAACCACGTCGTCACACGCGCCTCTCCGCGCCGCCAGTCTGGCGCAATTTTCCAAAGCCGCAACAGCGCCTCTTGCACCACATCCTCGGCCTCGGCACGGTCACCCAACATGCGAAACGCCTGTCCCATCACACGCGGTGCCAATTCCGTGGCAAGGGTCTGGGCCGCGCTGGCATCTCCGTTGGCATAAGCCAACAAAAGCGCCGCTTCCGCGTCCCAGTCCCCCGCACCCAAATTTGCCTGCATCCTGCCATTGGCCCTTCTCGCCATCAGTTGCGCCTCTTAGGGGCCGGATTTCCCGGCCCCCGCTGCGTCATACCTAGCCGCGATTGCGATCCCGGTCACCCCCGCCATGACGACGCTCGCCGCCATGCCCACGGCGGCCGCCACGGTCGCTTTGCGCCTCGTCCAACTCGGCTTCACTGATCGCGCCATCGTCGTCGGCATCCAAACGGTCAAACACACGCTCAATCGGACGGCGGCTCTCGGCCAATTCCTCTGGCTGCAACTGACCGTCGCCATTCTCGTCCAAACGCTCAACCATGCGCGCGGCACGTCGCTCGGCCCGGTCCGAGGCCTCCGCATCGCGTTGCGCAAGGATTTCCTCTACCGACAGCGCGCCATCGCCATCGGCATCGGCGCGCGCAAACCGCGCGGCGCCAACCGCCTCAAGCTCTTCAAGCGACAACAGGCCGTCCCCGTTGGTATCCACCACCGCAAAATCAATCCCGCGGGGGCTGCTGGCCTCTTGGGCCGAAACTGTTTGGGCTGCGAACCCTGCCGTCATTGCGGCGATCAATGCAATTGTCTTGATTGTCATATC
>JALZWD010000257.1 GCA_023300365.1 Flavimaricola sp.
CTCGTGGTGCCGGTGGCGGCCGCCGTGATCGCTAAGGAGTAGAAAACAATGCTGCAACCAAAGCGTACAAAATTCCGCAAGGCCCACAAAGGCCGGATCAAGGGCCTCGCCAAGGGCGGGTCGGATCTTAACTTCGGCACATACGGCCTGAAAGCGACCGAGCCTGAGCGTGTGACTGCACGTCAGATCGAAGCTGCACGTCGTGCGATGACGCGTCATATGAAGCGTCAGGGCCGTGTTTGGATCCGTATCTTTCCAGACGTGCCTGTTACCTCGAAGCCTGTCGAAGTTCGGATGGGTAAAGGTAAGGGTTCGATCGACTTCTGGGCCTGTAAAGTGAAGCCAGGCCGCGTGATGTTTGAGATCGACGGTGTTCCGGAAACTGTTGCTCGTGAGGCGCTTCGTCTTGCTGCGATGAAGCTTCCTGTGAAGACACGGACGATCGTTCGCGAAGACTGGTAAAACGGCTGGGGGTGACCCCGTTGTTTGAGATATGAAAGGCCCCCGCTGAGATGATCGGCGGGGGCCTTTTTCGTCGTCGTTGGACGTGTCCAAGGTTGGACAGGGTGTTAAGATATTGATTTCAAAGTAGAATCAAAATTTTAACGATTTAGATACGTATTCTGCGGGGGGGTGGTATCCCCTTTAAACTTATCCCGAATTCATCATGGAACCGAATATCGTTGGCGCGGCTGTATTCACCTTTGCAATGATCACAAGGGGCCGTTGCCATGGCAGAACGACAAGTCTGCTCAGGCCGCATGGGGCCAGATTGGCGATTTTGTGTTGCGGTTTATGGCGCTGGTCCATGCCTTAAGAACGTAAGGAGCTTAGGCGCTGCGCAGGGGATCAAACGCCGATAGGTCGGTGTTGCTGGGCACATCTGAAATCATGTCGGCGATGATGCGCCCGGTTTTGGGGCCGCCTGTTAGCCCCACATGTTGGTGGCCGAATGCCACAAGGCCGCGGCCTTTGGTGTCGATGGGGCCGATCAGGGGCAGGCTGTCTGCGGGGGCGGGGCGGTGGCCCATCCATTCGACTTGGGTGTCGTATGTGATGTGGGGCATCAGGTTTTTGATGTAGCGGCGCAGCATGTCGAAGGGCGCGCGGCTGGGGCCGGCCTTGAGGCCGCCGAATTCGACGACGCCGGCGCAGCGGATGCGGCCCTCCATCGGTGTGACCACGAATTTGCCTGCGGCGATCATCACCGGGTTGCGGGGCATGGCGGAGGGGTTCACCAACTCAATATGATAGCCGCGTTCGCTTTCGAATTGCAGGTTGTGCAGGCCCATTTTGCGGGCGACGTCGGCGGACCATGGGCCAAGCGCGAGCACGATATGGTCGGCTGTCATCCGGCCACTATCGGTAATCAGGGCCTGGCATGCGCCGTTTTCCATCTCGATATCGGTGAGGGTCGCGGTTTCAATTGTGCCGCCTTGGTCAACGAAATGATCGGCGAGGGCGCGGACATATGCGCCCGGATCGGAAATGCGCCCGTGATTTTTGCAAGCGACCACGACGCCGAATTGGTTGGCATAAAAGGGGTCAATTTTGCGGTAGGCGGCGCCGGACATGGCGGTGAAATCATGGCCGTTTTCGGCGCGGATGGCCCAATATTTGGCCTCGGCCTTGTAGGCGGCCTCGGTGGGGTAGCCAAAGCAATAGTCGCCTGCGTGCACATATTTGGCGGCGGGGGTGCCATCCGCGAGAGCTTGGTGTTGGGAGAGGCTGTCGCCCAGAAGCGTGGTCATGTTGCGTGCATAATGTGCGACGTGGTCGTCGGTGCCAAAGGAGAGATAGTTGCGCAAGAACGGCAAGAGGCGGGGCAGGTAGGACCAGCGCAGGAACAGCGGTTGGTCTGGGTCAAACAACATGCCGGGTGCTTTGGGTTTGAGGCCGGGCACGGTGACGGGGATGACGGCGGCGGCGGCGAGGACGCCGGCATTGCCGTGGCTGGTGCCGCTGGCGGGGGTGTCGCGCTCAATGAGGGTGACGGAGTGGCCCGCGCGTTGCAGCCAGATCGCGGTTGAGACGCCGACGATGCCGGCCCCTGCGACGAGGATGTTTTTCATGTGTTTGCCCCTCTTGTTTGCGGGGAGCATCGCTATTTTTGCGTCGGAGTCTAGAGGCCGTTCACGGGCACTTTGAGGACGGGATTGCCGTTGTCATCGGTGGGCACCGTGCCTGCGCGGATGTTGACCTGAAGGGCGGGGATGATGAGTTTGGGCATGGCCAATTGCGCGTCGCGTTCGGTGCGGAATTTGATGAAATCATCGCGGGTTTTGCCGCCGCCGACGTGGATATTGTTGGCCTTTTGCGCGGCGACGGTGGTTTCCCATTCAATCGCGCGACCGTTTGGGCCGTAGTCGTGGCACATGAACAGGCGCATATCGCCGGGCAGGGCGAGGACGCGTTGGATGCTGTCGTAGAGTTCGCCTGCGTCACCGCCGGGGAAATCGGCGCGCGCCGAGCCGCCATCGGGCATAAACAATGTGTCGCCCGCGAAGGCCGCGTTGCCCATCACATGCACCATACAGGCGGGCGTATGGCCGGGCGTGGCGATGGCAAAGCAGGGCATGGTGCCGATCATATAGGTATCGCCGTCGGCAAAGAGCGCATCGAATTGCGAGCCGTCGCGTTGGAATTCGGTGCCTTCGTTGAAGATTTTGCCAAAGGTGTCTTGGATCACCATGATTTTGTCGCCGACACCGATTTTGCCGCCCAGTTTGTCTTGGATATAGGGCGCGGCGGAGAGGTGGTCGGCGTGGACGTGGGTTTCGATAATCCAATCAAGCGTGAGGCCGCGTGTGGTGATTTCATCGATCAGGGCGTCGGCGTGGTCGTGGGTGATGCGGCCGGCGGCATAATCGATGTCCATGACGCTGTCGATGATGGCGCAGTGGGCGCTGGCGGGGTCTTTGACGATATAGCTGATGGTGTTGCTGTCGGCGTCGAAGTGGGCCGAGACCTCGGGGTGGATGTCCATGTTGGGCGTGTTGGTCATGGGGTGTGTCCTTATGGTTTGGGGCGAGTGTAGGACACAATGCGCGGAATTTCACCCCTTGGGTGTTAGGGTCGCGAGAACGGGGTCGTGGTCCGACAGGGGGCGATTGTCGGGATCGAGGCAGGGCAGGATCGTGGCGTTGGTTGCGGTAAGGCCGCGGGTGGCGAGCCAGTCGAGTTTGCTGCGCCTTGTGGGGTTGGGCGAGATCAGGCTGGCGCGGGTGGTGGTGCCTTCGGCGTTGGCGCGCCAATCATAGCCGCGCGCGGTGGCGGTGGCGAAGAGGGTTTCGAGGCGCCAATCAAAGGTGGGGGGCATGCGGTTGCCGGTGTTGAGATCGCCGCCGATGACAACGGGCAGGTTGGGGGCGAAGCGGTCAATCGCGTCCATCAGCGTGGTGAATTGGGCGTCGCGGTGCGGCGGGGTGGCGTTGCTTTCGAGGTGGGTTGAGACGCAGCAGATGCCGCCGATGATTGCGGCCACAGCAATGCGGCCACCGATGCGGGCTTGGCCGGGGTCTTGGCCGTTTTCGCCCGGGAGGAACCAGTGGCCGTGGTCGTCAAGGCGGATGAGGGTGAGCGCGTCGAAGGGGACGGTGGAGAGGACGGCGTTGCCGTGCCAGCCGTGGGTGTTGACGTCGTCTTTGCACAGATGCCGTTCGGTTTTGCCGCCAAGGCCCAGTTCGTGGAATTCGACACCGTAGGCGTAGGACATGCCAAGGGCGCGGGCCATCTCGGCGGGGGTGTGGCGTTGGCCGCTGCGGGACATGCCGATGTCCATTTCGGACAAGAGCAGGACATCGGGCGCGTGGGGTTTGAGCAGGGCTGCGGCGCAGGCGGGGTAGAGGCAGCGTTCGGTGTTCCATGCGGCGACGGTGATGGCGGGGGGCATGGGGGCCGTGGCGGTGCCGCCCACTTCGAGCAGGGACATGGCGGGGACGCTGGCCATGAGGCGGCGGTGTTCGGGCGTGGTGCGCGCGGCCGCGAGGATATCGGCGCGTTGTTCGGGCGTGACCTGCGGCAGCGCGCTTGTGGTTTGTGTCACAGGCGGTGGCCGTTGCTGCCATCAAAGAGGTGCAACGCGTCTGCGGGCAAGTTGAGCAGGAGATCATCGGCCAGGGGCGTGTCATCGTTGGGGGCGTTGACGGTGAAGTCGTGGCCGCCCAGTTTGCCGTGCAGCAGGCGGGATGCGCCGAGCTCTTCGATCAAGGAGAGTTTGAACGGTGTGGTGCCGCCAAGCGTGACCTCTTCGGGGCGGACGCCCAGGGTGACGGGGCCGTTTTGGCCCGCGACAGGGGCCGCGAAGCTGACGTCGCCGATGGAGACCGTGGTGCCGTCAAGCTGGGCGGGTAGCAGGTTCATGGGGGGCGCGCCCATGAAGCTTGCTACGAAGGTGCTGGCGGGCTTGCGGTAGATTTCGGACGGGCTGCCGATTTGTTCGATGCGGCCCCCGTTGAGCACAAAGATGCGGTCGGCCAT
>JALZWD010000258.1 GCA_023300365.1 Flavimaricola sp.
CGTGGGCCTTGTCGCGGCGCGCGATCCAACGTGCGCCGTGTGCGCAAAGGGCGCAATGTGCGTCCATGACGGTCCGGGGGCCTGTGTCATCGAATTTGGGGACGGATGTGTCGGCGCGGTGTGTGTAGGCCTGCATTACGCCTCCCCCTCCCTGCCCCGTGGTTTCACGAGTGTGAGGCCGCAAAGCATCAGCGCGAGGGCCGCCCAGATATAGCCGGAGTAGGCCTCGCCCAGCAGGACGATGGCCCAGAGCACGCCGAAGGCGGTGACGAATGTGCTGACTTGGGCCGCGAAAACCGCCCCCGCGGCGACGATGAGCCACATGAAGGCGGAGTAGACCAATGCGTGCAGAGCCGATGCGGCGACGAGCGCCCATTCGGATGGGCCCCATGGCACGAGGGGGTTGATCCATTCGCCCATCGCGAGGGCCACGGGGAGCGAGATCAACACGCCAATGAGGGATGCGCCTTGCAGGACTTGCATGCCGTCGAGGCCCAATGTGCCCCATTTGCCGACGATGTTGCCCTCGAGCGCGTAGCAGGCGGGGGCGATCAGCGCGATGGGGAGCCATGCGGCCATGGCGCGGTCTGGCAAGGAGGCTTGGGGGAAGGCGATGAGGCAGACGCCCGCAAGGCCAAGTGTGAGGCCCGCGAGGCGGCGCACAGAGAAGCGGTCTTGGCCAAGGGCCAATGCGATGGGGAAGGCGATCATCGGGATGGTGGAGATGATGATCGACATGACGCCCGACGGCAGGTGGAATGCGGCGCGGTAGGAGAAGAAATTGGGGAAGACCGTGCCAATCACGGCGATGAAGGCGAAGAATTTCCATGCGGAGGCGGGCAGGTGTTTGCCGCGCCATGCGTTGAGGATGGTGAGGAGGACCGCGCCGATGAGCAGCTGCCAGAAGACCAGCCCCATGGCGCCGTGGCCCGAGGAGACGGCGATTTTGGTGAGCGGTTGTGTGAGGCCCCAACCGGCGCCGAGGGCCAAAAGAACGAGTGTGAGTTTGAGGCGCGTGGAGGCCATCCTAAGGAGCGGAAGGCGCGAGGCGGCCGCCGTGGCGGATGGGAACAACGCGGGTGGCTTTGCCGGTTTGGTCGTCGGTCTCGATGTAGAGGCCCGACAGCGTGGCCTCTTCTTTGGCGGGGCTGAAGCGGTCTTTTTGCATGCCTGTGATGAAGCGGCGCATGGGTTCGGTTTTCTCCATGCCGATGACGGAATTGTAGTCGCCGCACATGCCCGCATCCGTCAGGTAGGCGGTGCCGCCGGGCAGGATCATTGCGTCGGCGGTGGGGACGTGTGTGTGCGTGCCGACAACAACGCTGGCGCGGCTGTCGCACCAGTGGCCGATGGCCATTTTCTCGGAGGTGGCTTCGCAGTGGACATCAATCAGGCTGGCTTGGACCATGCCGCCCATTGGGTGGGCCTTGAGGACGGTATCAATTGCCGAGAACGGATCATCGAAGGGGCGTTTCATAAAAACTTGGCCGAGGATTTGGGCGACGAGGATTTTGCGGCCCCGCGCATCCTCGAACACGCGCGCGCCCTGCCCTGGGGCTGCGCGGGAGAAGTTGATCGGGCGCAGGATGCGGGGTTCGGATGTGATGAATGTCATCATGTCGCGTTGATCAAAGGCGTGATCGCCCAGCGTGATGACATCTGCGCCCGCGTCGAGAATGGTTTGGGCGTGCGCGCCCGATAGGCCCATACCGTTGGAGGCGTTCTCGCCGTTGACGACGACGAAATCGAGCTTCCAATCGGTGCGGAGCGTGGGGAGATGAGCGGTGATCGCGGCGCGGCCGGAGCGGCCCATGACGTCACCAAGGAAGAGAATACGCATGTGTGTTTGGTAGTGGGGTTTGTGGGGGGGGGCAAGGTGTGGGGGGAGTGGATTACGAGGCTGGGGCAAAAGGAATACTTACGAGGCAGAACCGCCCTTTGTGTTTACGTTACAAACAGGAACAGTTGATAATTTGCCCCGCAATGTGCATGTTAACGGGTAGAAGGGTTTGACTGATGACTGGAAAAAATTCAAAATCTGCGACCGTGAGCCGTTCGGAAAAGAACAGGCAATACGTTGTGCGTGGTAGCGAAGGTAAGACGTCCCGCTATTCCGTCACGTCCAAGTCTGCAGTTTCCATAAGAGATAGCATCGGCGCAAACAGGGACGCATTGAAGCGATTGGCCGATCGCTAGGCGCCATTACAAAGTAACTTTTGCTGACGCACTTGATGCACACCAACTATCGCTCGAAGAATTTGGTGGCCGCGGTGGTATCAGCAATACGGATAACATACTTGGTGCCATTGGGCGCCCGTATCACGGCTATCATCGGATGATTTGGGCCAAAGGTGCTGCACTTTTGCATGGTGTTGCGACGTCGCACGGCTTTACGGATGGCAACAAACGAACATCGTTGCTGCTTCTTTTACTGCTGTATGAACGCAGCGATTACGTGTTGACACCGTTAACCGGACGGCCATGGGACGACATCGTGGTCGATGTTGTGCAAGGCACAATGACCGAAGAACAGCTCGTGAAATGGCTGAAAGACAAAACCAGACGTCGGACCTAGCCGGCCAGCATCAGATCCTTCGGCTTGTGGGTGGTCTTGAAGCGGGCGGTGCGCTGGCGCTGCACCTTACAGGAGGGCGTCTACTTTTTCGGCGGGGCGGCAGAGGGCTGTGCCTTTGGGGGTGACGACGATGGGGCGGTTGACCAGTAC
>JALZWD010000259.1 GCA_023300365.1 Flavimaricola sp.
CAGAAGCGACAGGGAAAGATAAGTCACTGGAATGGTTGGGTAAAGCGGGAAGCGCCCATCACTGAGATAGTCAAATTCAAAGCCGATCACGACGATCGTGTTCAGGCTTGTTGCCACCCACAAGATCACGGCCCCCATGGCCGCAACCGCCACACTGGCGGTGAGGCGGCTCATCCGCCGGTGTGGCTCATGTGACGGGTCATTTGACCGTCGAGCCTGTCGCGGGAATAGTCAAAATCATGCCCCTTGGGTTTGAGGGCAATCGCGGCACGGATCGCATCCTCGAGCGGCGCGTTGCCTTCCGTCGCGCGGAGCGGGCCGCGCAGATCAGAGTGCCCCTCTTGGCCAAGGCATGTGTAAATTTCGCCAGTACAGGTGATGCGCACGCGGTTACAGCTTTCGCAGAAATTATGCGTGAGCGGCGTGATAAAGCCGATTTTCTGTTTGGTTTCGGCCAACTCGACATAGCGCGCTGGGCCGCCCGTGTTTAAAGGCAGGTCTTTAAGGGTATAGTTCTCGGCCAAGGTGTCGCGCAAATCGGCGAGGGGCCAATATTGCCCAAGACGGTTTTCATTTCCGATATCGCCCATGGGCATCACTTCGATAAACGTCAGGTCCATATCGCGTTCGGCGCACCATTCGGTGAGGGTGAACAATTCGTCTTCGTTAAACCCCTTGAGGGCAACGGCGTTGATCTTAACCCGCAGGCCGGCCTCTTGCGCGGCATCAATTCCCTTCAGGACTTGGGGCAGGCGGCCCCAACGGGTGATCTCGGCAAATTTGGTCTCGTCGAGCGTATCAAGGCTGACGTTAATGCGTTTCATACCTGCCGCGGCAAGCGCAGGGGCAAATTTGGCAAGTTGGCTGCCGTTCGTGGTCAGCGTCAATTCCTTAAGCGCGCCGCTTTCGAGGTGGCGGGACATGCCTTCAAAGAATGTCATGATTCCACGCCGCACCAAAGGCTCGCCCCCCGTGATGCGCAGTTTTGACACACCAAGACCGACAAACGCCGAACACAAACGATCCAGCTCTTCGAGGGTCAAAAGCTCTTTTTTGGGAAGAAATTGCATGTTTTCGGACATGCAATAGACGCAGCGAAAATCACAGCGGTCGGTGACCGACACCCGAAGGTACGAGATGGCGCGTGCGAAAGGATCGATGAGATGTTCCATATGTACGAGTCTAGGGCTGGGCGGGGTTTTGCGCAATGGGGACAGTTGTCACGCTCGCGACATTTCCGTGGTTGTTCCTTGATAACGGTGCCGTTACCTTGGGCCCATGAAACAACTTTTTTGGATGTCGTTGCCGTTGTTGGCCGCTTGTAATGCCCCGTCTGCGCCGGAGTGGCTGCATACGCAGCCCGCTCCTCAGGCTGCGGTGGTGGCCGATACGCCTGATGCAGAGCCTGTTGAGACATTGGACAGCACGCCGCCGCCGCCACCGCCGGAAAACGCCATAACTGTGGAACAATTTGATACCACCACCGCGGAAGATCGCGAAGCGGCTTTGGCGCCGGCCGAACCCGCAGGAGAAGAGCGATTGGGCACGACCCTCGCGACATTGGGATCGCCCGCCGACCCCGGAATTTGGATTGAAACGGGATTGGTCAGTGCCTTGACGCCGGGCCGGGCCGAAGTGGCGGCAACCGGGGCGAGTGTCAATCTTGAGCTGCGGCCATCGGGCGGTGATGCCGGATCGGGAAGCGAGATTTCGTTGCCGGCGATGCGGCTTTTGGAAATTCCGCTGACGGCTATTCAAGAGCTGGAAATCTACCGTTTACCTGTGGCTGTTGAGGTTGCTGGGGCAGAGTAGCGAAATCTCTTGTAGATGCCGGTCTGATTTCTTTTGATGAAATTACTGCGCGACGAGGTGGCGGCCTGCTTCTTTTCGCGCGAAGTTTGCCATCCGGTCGCCGTGTGCGGCAAGAAACGCGGCACTGCGCGCGGGATCATGTTTCGAGAGGTCGCGGATCCACCAAGCCACGGCTTTTTGAATGAACCACTCGGTGTCATCCACATATGCAGCGCACCATTCAAGAATGCGATCTCGTGCCAACAATTCGTTCGGTTTGGGGTGGTTTTGTTTGGTCCAAGGCAGGGTCATCACCAGCGCCGCGCGTTTGGTCCACAGGTGGTCGGATGTGGTCCAAGCCTCGACGGTATCAAGCCGCGTTGGATCCGCGACCAAACGCTTTTGTCCCGCGATACTGGCGTGATCGGCAATGGCCCAAGCGTCAAAGCTTGGCACCCAAGACACGATCAAGTCCCATGCGCCTGCGTCATCAGGGCGAATGCGGGCTTGGGTCAGGAGTTTGGCGGCGGCAAGCCGTGCTTCGTGTATGTCGGTGTCCCAAAGGGCGGCACATAGGGCAAGGCGGTCTTCGAGCGACAACGCGGGCCGCCAGGTTTTGCATAGGGCGTCAATCTCGGGGTTGGCTGTGCCAAGATAGTCGCGGTAGGCCTTGTGGTACACGGCCATGGCCAAGCCTTTGCCCGGTACGGCTTTTTCTCGAAGTTGGTCGAGGGCGTCGTCTAGTGTCATCTTTGTTTGCTCAGCTGAAAATCGAGGTGGATGCGGATGACCGGCCACTCGGTGTTAAGGATCGAATAAACCGCTGTGTCGCGCATGTTTCCATCGGGCATTTTCATATGATTGCGCAAGATGCCATCGGGTTTGGCGCCCAGCCGCTCAATCGCGCGTCTGCTTTGATGGTTCAAGGCATGTGTGCGAAATTCAACCGCAATGCACTCCAGCGTTTCAAACGCATGTGCAAGAAGCAGCCTTTTGGCGTTGGTATTCAATGGGGTGCGTTGCACCGAACGCGCGTACCATGTTGAGCCGATTTCAACTCGGGGCGCGGTTTGGTCGATGTTCATATAGGTGGTCATGCCAACGGCGCGGCCATCTGGCGTGAGGACAGCAAAGGGAACCATGCGGCCCGCAGCCGCCTGTGCGTTGCGTTTGTCAATTTCGGCGGCCACGTCATTGGGGTGGGGCACCCAAGTATACCAAAGCTGATGAAGATCCCCCGCCGCTTCTTGCAGGTCAGAGCAATGGGCCTGGCTTAATGGCTCAAGCGTGACGTGCTTGCCTACGAGAGTGGCGGGGGTAACCTTCATTCAACGGTAACGGATTTGGCCAAATTGCGCGGCTGGTCGACGTCCGTGCCTTTGGCAATCGCGGTGTAATAGGCGATCAGTTGTGCAGGAACCGCGTAAACGATCGGCGCCAAGAAATCGGGGCATGTGGGCATTTGGATGGTCTCCCATGTGCCCTCAGCGGCTTCTTTGATACCCGCAGCATCGGTGACCAACAAGACCTTGCCCCCACGGGCCATGACCTCTTGCATGTTGCTCACGGTTTTGTCGAACAGCTCGTCATGGGGGGCCATCACGATCACCGGTACAACTTTGTCGACAAGGGCGATTGGACCGTGCTTAAGTTCGCCGGACGCATAAGCTTCGGCATGGATATAGCTGATTTCCTTAAGTTTAAGTGCGCCCTCATGTGCCAGCGGGAACATACGTCCGCGCCCCAAGAACAAGATATCGCGTGCCTCGGCCAATTGGCCTGCGATCTTCTTGGTGCTTGCTTCGATGGTCAGGGCTTGGTTCATCAGGCCCGGGATCGAGCGCAGGTCGGTGATGTGTTGATCGCGCTCAGCGTCTGTAATCCGGCCCCTTTGGTGCGCCGCAAGGATCGCCATCGCGGCGAGGGTGGTCAATTGGCAAGTAAAGGCTTTGGTTGAGGCGACACCAATTTCCACGCCAGCAAGGATCGGAAGCGCCACGTCGCTTTCGCGGGCGATAGAGCTTTCGGGCACATTGACGACCGAGACGATTTGTTGGGCTTTGCCGTCGCAATAGCGCAGGGCCGCAAGTGTGTCGGCGGTTTCGCCCGATTGGCTGACGAAAAGCGCCATTGTTTTGGGCGAAATCGGTGGTTCGCGGTACCGGAATTCGGAGGCCACATCGACCTCAACCGGGATGCCTGCAAGCTGTTCAAACCAATATTTCGCAGTGAGACAGGCATAAGAGGCC
>JALZWD010000260.1 GCA_023300365.1 Flavimaricola sp.
GTCTTGCCCGTTTCACCGCAAATTATCTCGATCCCAGCGGCGAACCCTGTTGTCGCGCCTACTGCGGCGGCGCCACGCCAAATCACCTTTGCGGCCGCCTGTGCGGGGCGTAGCGGCATTCTGCCGGGTCATGTCACGCCTGAGGGATCTCCGGTGGATTGTGGGCCCGCAACCTCCGCTGCCGTGATCGCGGTGGCGCCGCAAAGTCCTGCGCCGCGCCGTGTGACCTTGGCCGAGATTTGCGCAGAAATTGCGGCAACGGGCCGTACAGTGATAGACCAAGCAACCGGCGATCCAGTCGCCTGTGCGAATGCCGGCGCATTGCCCCAAGGCTCTGGTCGTTCCGCCAATGAGCTCGCGATTGCATCTATGATTGCACCAACTGCCCCCCCCGCGACATTTGCGTTTCTGAGCGGCTCAAGCCGTTCGAGCCGCGGTAGCAACATCCCGGCGTCTAACCCCGTGTCGGCACCACAGCCGAGGCCGACACCGGGCTATGCTGACGTTTGGGGCGATGGGCGCGTGAATTCGCAGCGTGGCTTGCCTTCAACTGGTCATGCCACCACAACAAACGCACCGGCGGCGGCTCCTGCTGCTGTTGCGCATGCTGTGACGCCCAGTGCTGCGGTGTCTGGTCACCGCTACGTGCAGGTTGGCAGCTTTGGGAACGCCGCCAATGCAACTCGGACGTTGCAGCGTCTCCAAGGGCTTGGCCTGCCGACCGGCGTTGCCAATGTCACGCGCAACGGGCAATCGTTGCAGGTTGTTGCCGCAGGGCCGTTCGCCAACGCAAGCGACCTTAATCGCGCACTTCAAGCCGCACGCGCGCTTGGGTTTGGAGATGCCTTTACCCGCCGGTGAATGAGCCACGGGCGGGCTGCGCGTGCCGAGCCCAATCACTATTGCTGGCAGATGCCCAATAGGCTTACCCATTCTTCGTCGGTGATAATCGGACGGGTTTGGCCACTGGTGTTCCATTCCACATCAAGCAAATCATCAATGGTGGTGCCACTGGGGTCTAGGGCATGGGCCCACGGGCTAATCGCAAGCTCCGCCTCCGCAAAGCCTGGGCCAAGCACGTCGGCGGGCGCTAATTTCGCCGGAGCAGCGAGGATGTGTTGGGCGTAATTACTAAGGATATCTTGCGGTAGGTTGCCAGTGGTGAGCAATGTAAATGTCGGCCTCAAACCCGCATGCGCCAAGGTGCGCTCCATCGGGTCAGTTTCAGCGCCACTAAGAGCGGCGGCAAGGATATGACCCGCGACAATTCGGGGGTCATCGGTGGCTTCGATCACTGAAAGGGGCAAAACGATAACATGCCCGGGCAAGGCCACTGGCGCCGACAACCCTGATGGCACCACGACGACCTGTCCGGGCGCGTCGGGGCCAAGGACGCGGCGATGCAGGGCATCCATGGCCGCAACGCCGCGCGGGGCTCGGCAGCGAGGGCCACTGGTGGTTTGGATGTGGCCAAGGATTGTTGCGCCCATCTCGGCGCGTTTTCCGGGCGGAACAACTGTGAGGGTTTGGCGCGTCAATGCGGCGGGAAGCCATGTAACGGCCAAAAAGGCGGCGATACCAAGAAGGCCTAGGCCGATACCAAACCGCAAGCGCCCAGACCGCGCACGATTTCGCTCAAGGCCTAGGTGAATTTGCTCCAAGGCCTCGATCATTTGTGCGTCTTGGATTTCCAAGGTTTCCGTGCCGTCAGGATCAGGGCTAAATAGGGCCGGCGTGGCATTCGGGTTGAGGCGTTTGATCGCCGGCAGGGACCAATGGGTGAGGGGCCTTCCGGCCGTGTCCGCAACGACGAGGGTCGCATGCCCAAACGACAAGGCAACCTCGCGGCGCTGGTCCTCGGGCTTGGCCCGCCACAACCCGGTGCTTTCGAGTGGAGCCATATCGTCATGTGCAGTCATAAAGGCGCGCCTGTTCGCCAAAGGGATGTCCACCAAGCTTAGCGCGCCGTTGTTTGAATTGAAACGGGATTGCGCCCAAACCATCACCCGTGCAGCATGCAAAAATGATTATATCCCGTGGTCGCAATTTTATTTTTGTGCATATCCCCAAAACCGGGGGCACGGCGATGACGCTGGCGCTCGAGGCGCGGGCCAAGAAAGATGATGTGCTTATTGCCGATACCCCCAAAGCTCAGCGGCGCAAACATCGTTTGGCCGACCTCACACCGCAGGGACGCTTGTGGAAACATTCAAAATTGGCAGATGTGCGGGGCATCTTGAGCGAGGCCGAGATGCAAGAGATGTTTGTTTTTACACTCGTGCGAAACCCGTGGGATCGATTGGTAAGCTATTATCATTGGCTGCGAGCGCAAGGGTTCGATCACCCGGCTGTCCGTCTGGCGCAGACTGTGCCCTTTGCCACGTTTTTGCACGATCCCGCGACCCAGATTGCGATCCGTGGCAATCACTATGCCTCGTATGTCAAAGGGGCGGTCAATCCGGTCTTTGTACGTCTTGAACATTTAGACGCGGATATGGCTCCGGTGGTGGCGCATTTAGGGTTTGAACCCCAGTTGGAGCGGGTCAATGCCTCTGCCCGGGCCCGTGATTGGCGTGGGTATTACAGCGATATTGATGCAGAGCTTGTGGCCAAGATTTGCGCCGGAGATGTGACCCGGTTTGCCTATCGTTTTGATGCCTGACAGAGCGACGGAGGCACATCCAAGTACGGCGCTGCCGCCGACTTCACAGATGCGCCTCCGCTAGGGGACTTGCCCCCAAAGCCCTTAAGCTGCTTTTTCAGATTTCCCGAACCGTTCATAAAAGGATTGGTTCTTGC
>JALZWD010000261.1 GCA_023300365.1 Flavimaricola sp.
ACAGGCGGATTTGCAGTATATGATGCGTGTGCCGACGGTTGAGATGGCAGAGGCCGTCACCAAGGCGCTTGACCGGAATGCAAGCGCCGTGGCCGAGATGACGGGCTGCACTTGGGAGCGACATTGGGTCAGTAAGTCCCGCCCCGGATTGGCCAACCACGCGATGGCAAACGTGGTTTGGGATCACATTCAAGAGGTAGGGCCGCCAATCTGGGGGGCGGATGCCCAAGATCAAATGCGTAAAATTGCGACGGCCTGCGGCGCTGATATGGAAAACCCGTTGTTGTCGGCGTGTTCTCAGTTGGTCGCGCCACAAGAGGCCGAACGTATTTTGCGGCAGGATTTGCCACCAAGTCAACGCAATTCTACCTCGGATGACTATACCGATATGACGTGGCAGTGCCCGACGGCGCGGTTTTACATTGCGCGTCCGGCATTGGCCGGCGGCCCTTATCCGGCATGGGCAATGAATGCGTTGGGAGGGATGCCAGAGACCATAGATCCGATGGTGCAGACGGCGGCCAAAGTGCTTGCCCTAAGTGCTTTGCGGTTGATTGAGGATGCCGATGCGCGCAATGCCGCGCAGGTGGAATTTGAGGCTCGCACTGGCGGGGGTATTGGTGGCACGGAGTGGATGCCGCCGCTGTGCGATTATGCGCCACCGCTGGATTTTGCATGGCCCGAATATATCGAAACTGCGCGTGGGCGGGGATGGTGTATCCCGTAGGACTCAGGTTTGATTTCAATATCTGGTGACAACAATCGGGGGCTACCCTAAGTTTGCGGGGTTTCCTATAGTGGTCGGAGAGAACAGGGGGACAACCCCAAGACGACCAAATCATGAGGACAGGATATGCGTTGCCCCTTTTGTGGAAATGTCGACACGCAAGTGAAAGACAGCCGCCCCGCCGAAGATCATGTTGCCATTCGCCGCCGCCGTTTTTGCCCCGCATGCGGCGGGCGTTTCACGACATATGAGCGTGTGCAACTGCGTGACCTCGTGGTGATCAAATCTAACGGACGCCGTGAAGATTTTGATCGCGACAAACTTGAGCGCGCCATTCGCATCGCCTTGCAAAAACGCCCGGTAGAGCCCGAGCGTGTGGATCAAATGATTTCGGGTATTGTGCGCCGCCTTGAGAGCATGGGCGAAACTGATATTCAGAGCCAGATCATCGGCGATATTGTGATGGAAAGCCTGGCCCGGATCGACACAGTGGCCTACGTCCGTTTTGCGAGCGTTTACAAAAACTTTCAGGCCGCAGATGACTTTGAGAAGTTCATGGAAGAGATGCGCCCCGACATCAAACCCGAAGAGACTTGAGCCGGCCTGACGATCGCCGCTGGATGGCGTTGGCCCTTGGTTTGGGCCGACGTGGCATGGGGCGTGTTTGGCCAAATCCGGCCGTTGGCTGCGTAATCGTACAAGACGGTCGTGTTGTTGGGCGCGGGTGGACCGCGGATGGCGGGCGGCCACATGCCGAGACACAGGCCCTTGCTCAGGCAGGCGCGCGCGCGTCGCAGGCCATTGCATATGTCACACTGGAGCCCTGTGCCCACAAGGGGCAGACGCCCCCCTGTGCCAGTGCATTGATCGCGGCGGGCGTGGCGCGCGTTGTCATTGCCTGTACTGATCCCGATCCACGCGTTGCTGGAAAGGGGGCGCAAATGTTGCGCGATGCCGGCATCGAGGTAACGCAGGGCGTGCGAGAGGCCGAAGCCCTGCGGGATCACCAAGGGTTCTTTGCACGATTGCGCGGCAAGCCGTTTGTTACCCTCAAGATTGCCGCAACGATTGATGGCCGTATTGCAACGGCAACAGGCGAGAGCCAGTGGATTACAGGCCCACAAGCGCGGCGTTTGGTGCATGCAATGCGTGCGCGCCACGATGCGGTGATGGTGGGCGCGGGCACAGTGCGTGCCGATGATCCAATGCTAACGGTTCGCGACATGGGCCCTATTGCGCAGCCAGTGCGCGTGGTGGTGTCACGCGGCCTCGATTTGCCCCTTGGCGGGCGGCTCATGGCCAGCGCGGGCGATGTGCCGGTGTGGATGTGTCATGCCGGAGCGCCACGCGAGATGGTGGCGGCCTTCGAGGGGCTGGGTGCGGAAGGTCTAGAGTGCGGTTTGCGGGGCGGGCAGGTGGATTTGGCGCAAGCCATGACCGTTTTGGCCAAACGCGGCCTGACCCGCATATTTTGTGAGGGTGGGGGGGCTTTGGCCGCTGGGCTTTTGGCGCAGGACTTGGTTGACGAGCTTGTGGTCTTTACGGCCCCCAAGGCGATTGGGGCCGAGGGGCTTGCGTCCCTTGGGCGCTTGGGGCTTGATCGATTGGCGCAGGCCCCGCAGTTTGAGCGCGGCGAGGTCCGGCCTATCGGCGCGGATATCATGACGCGTTGGCATAGACAGCGCTAGGACGGGAGAAGCCAATCGGTCGGACGCACCCGCCCGATATCACCCAATTCAAGGCACATTGATGCCGAATTTCCGAATTATCGGCATTAACAACCACGTCTTTTGGAGTGTTGAACCGATGAAAACCCTTATGATTGCCGCCCTGATGTCTGCCGTTGTTGCCCCGCCCGCGGTCGCGCAGGACCGTTGGGCCACGTTTGATAACGGTGTGACGGCGCGCCAAGGCGCGTTTATCTGTTCGGAAATGAACCAAGAGACGGGTGAGTTCTTTTGCATGGAGCTGGCGTGCGAGGCAGGTGCTCCATTGGCAGTCGAGCTGTCGCATGACGGCAGCCGATTGGAAGATGTGATGCAGGCGCAATTCACGGTCAACGGGATTGATCTTGGAAGCCACGAATTCCAGCAGTCCAAACCAAACGGTTATGCCCAATACGCAAGCCAAACCGCCGCCCAAGATGAGCAGCTCCGCTATTGGTTGCGCAACGGTCGCAGCGCTGAAATCGCGATTGGCGATGATGTGGAGGTGATGAGCCTCGCAGGATCCTCAGTCGCACTTGCCCAAATCTTCGCCGCCTGTCCTGCGGGATAAGACACACCCCCAAAAGGGGATGTGTCCTTGCGCCGTGGACTAGCCGTAATGCGCCACCGGGGTTCCGGCGAGGGCCGTCATATTGAGCAATCCGCGCGCGGTGATCGATGGCGTTACGATATGCGCCCGATTGCCCATGCCCATCAAAATCGGCCCAACCTCAAGTCCG
>JALZWD010000262.1 GCA_023300365.1 Flavimaricola sp.
GCATGAGACACGATGGTCGCGTTCCAGCCACTTTCTTGTTGGACCAAGCGCAAAAACAGGTCCACCGGGACGTTGTTTCGTTGAGCAGCATCACGCGCGAGAGCAAGGAAAGGGCCGGTATAGCCGCCTGTATAAACAGGACCGTCTTGTGCTTCGCCGGGCGCGCCGGGCACCACAACACTTGGCGGTTGGAGCCGCACGGAATCGTTGTATTGATCCGCCGCGCGCCCATCAAGAACCGAGAGCTGTTGTTGCAACAAAGCGCTTCGCGACATACTTGAGATCGTCGCCTCTTGGGCCACAGACATCGTCCCGAGACCTACCACCACAGTGGACAATAAAATCCTGCGCATCGTTTCCCCCAAAGCTAAGCAGCCGCCCGTATTGGCGTAACCTAGTCCAGCCCAACAGGTTTTCCAACGCGAAATCGAGGCCTGTCGGTTTTCGGGTCGACTTTAGGCTTTCCTTAACCAGCAGTGAGTGATGTAACAGTGCAAATTGAATTAAGTTGACGCAAAGGAGGAGCACAATGGCGGGCTCTGTGAACAAAGTAATCTTGATCGGCAACTTGGGCCGCGACCCAGAGGTACGTTCATTCCAAAATGGCGGCAAAGTGTGCAATTTGCGCATTGCGACTTCTGAAACTTGGAAAGACAAAAACAGCGGCGAACGCCGTGAAAAGACCGAATGGCATTCTGTGGCTGTGTTCCAAGAAGGTCTCGTGCGTATCGCAGAGCAATATCTGCGCAAAGGATCAAAGGTGTATATCGAAGGCCAATTGCAAACGCGCAAGTGGCAGGACCAATCTGGACAAGACCGGTACTCAACCGAGGTGGTTTTGCAAGGCTACGGCGGCACGCTGACGATGCTGGATGGACGTAACGAGGGCGGAGCTGGCGGCGGCGGCGGCGGCAGTTATATGGCCGACCAATCCGGTGGCGGCGGTGGATATGATCAGGGATATTCCTCTGGCCCCTCTTCGGCCCCGTCTGGCGGCGGCGCCAGCGATATGGACGACGAAATTCCGTTTTAAGTCAGTCTCTTGCGCGGCTCTTTATTTGTCGCGCAAGGCATCCTCAAGGACGCCAAGCACCATTTTCTTCGGCACCTGAGAGGTTACGAATGCATCGCCAATACCGCGTGCCAAGATAAAGTGGAGGTTGCCATCAACCACCTTTTTGTCTTGGGACATCAGATCAAGCAAACCTGCGGCATCTGGCAAGGGCCCGGCAATATCGGCCAGGTCTGTTTTCATACCCATCATCTTGAGATGCGCGCGCACCCGGCTTGGCGCCTCTTGCGCACATAGCCCCATACGTGCAGACAGCTCAAACGCCAAGGCACAGCCAATAGAGACACCTTCCCCGTGCAAGAGACGCTCACTATATCCAGTGGCGGCCTCAAGAGCATGGCAAAACGTATGCCCAAGGTTCAGCAAGGCCCGCTCGCCCTGCTCGGTTTCATCGCGTGTGACTATTCCGGCCTTCATCTCGCAAGAGCGCCGGACTGCATAGACCCGCGCCGCCATATCGCCGGCCGCCATTGCCGCAGCGTTGTCCTCGAGCCACTCAAAAAAGGGTTCGTCCCCAAGCAACCCGTATTTAACCACTTCGCCATACCCCGCAAGAAAATCGCGTTCGGTCAGCGTCGCCAAGACGGCTGTGTCGATGAGAACCAGAGAGGGTTGATGGAAGGCGCCCACCAAGTTTTTCCCTTGGGGGGCATTGATCCCTGTCTTTCCGCCAACGGAACTATCGACTTGCGCAAGTAAGGTTGTTGGGATTTGGACAAACCGCACGCCGCGGCGCACAACCGCCGCCGCAAACCCTGCCAGATCGCCAATCACGCCACCGCCAAAGGCCACAACAATATCTCCGCGTTCAATTTTTTGGGCAAGCAACCATTCGACCGTACGCGTAAATTCGGGCCAGCCTTTAGTGCTTTCGCCGGCAGGCAAGGCGAGAACACTATGCGCAATGCCAGATGCATCCAAAGACGCGCAAAGGGCGTTGAGATGAAGCGCAGCCACGGTTTCATCGGTGACGATCGCCACCTTGGGCCGACGCAAAAAGGGTGCGATTTGTGCACCAGCTTCGGCCAAAAGACCCGGGCCGATGCGGATATCATAGGCTCGGCCCGGCAAATCAACGCGCAAAGTTTCGCGGAGTGTCGTACTCATCTTAGGCCCTCAAAACATCCGGTCGTGAAAGTAAAACATCAATCACATGTCCCGTTGTGTCATCAATCGAATAGTTGCGCTGCGCGCGTACGGTTAGGTCCGCTTGGGCGTAAACATCATTCCGTTCGGCAAAAATGCGGGCCAGTGTGGCCCTTGGATCGCAGGTCCGAAGCAGCGGACGGGTATCTTTATTGCGGACCCGTTCCCACAAAGTGTCTATGTCAACGTCCAACCAAACCGACACACCGATTTCACTGATTACCGTGCGGTTTCGCTCGGCCAAAAAAGCCCCCCCACCGGTAGATAAAATCACCGGCGGCCCCGCAAGCAATCGTGCGATCACTTCCGCCTCGCGGTCCCGAAAAAACGCTTCTCCATCCCGGTCAAAAATTTCCGCGATATTTGCATTGGCGGCTTTTTCGATCTCGGCATCAGAATCGAGGAATTCAACACCCAAAGACATTGCAAGATTACGTCCAATCGCGGTCTTGCCGGACCCCATCATACCCACAAGTACAACAGTGCGAGACAGCTGATA
>JALZWD010000263.1 GCA_023300365.1 Flavimaricola sp.
CATTTTCAGGATATTTCTGACGCCTGATGCGGCATCAGAGTTGGCAAACACCAGTGTATTGGCCACACCTGTCAGCCGCGATCCGGGAAATACCCGTTCGCGCAGTTCTGGATCAAGGGCGCTGTCGATATGCATTTCACCCTCATATGCGAAGTCGCGCGGTTCACTGTCGAGGATTGCAATGGCTTGGCGCATGCGTTCCCCGGTGTCACAGTTTAGGTTGCCAAATTGGCTGTGTGAACACAGTGCAATCTGAGGCGTGATACCAAACCGATTAAGATGACGTGCGGCCGAAATCACAGTTGTGGCAATCTGATCGGGTGTTGGAGAATGATGCACCTGAGTATCGGCAATAAAGAGCGGCCCGTCCTCAAGGATCATGAGCGAAAGGGCCGCCTGGGCCACATACTCAGGCGTGCCTAGGATTTGGTTCACATAGTTAAGGTGCCAGAGGAATTGGCCAAATGTGCCGCAAATTAGGGAATCTGCCTCGCCACGATGCACCATGACCGCCGCAATCGCCGTGGTGTTGGTGCGCATGATCGCACGGGCCAAATCGGGAGTGACACCCTCACGGGCCATGATTTGATGATAAGTTGTCCAATAGTCCCGGTAGCGCGGATCATTCTCTGGGTTGACCAATTTGAAATCTTCGCCGGCCCGAATGGTTAGCCCCGCGCGGCTGCAACGCCGTTCCACCACATCAGGGCGGCCAATGAGGATTGGTTTGTCAGTCGTCTCCTCAAGGATCGCTTGGGCCGTGCGCAGCACACGTTCATCTTCGCCCTCGGCAAAAACAATCGACCGGCTGGCTGAGCGAGCAGCCGCAAATACCGGACGCATGATCAGCGAGGACTTGAAGACCGTCGCATTTAGGCTGTTTTTATAGGCGTCCATGTCGTCGATGGGGCGGGTGGCGACGCCAGTTTCCATAGCGGCCTGAGCGACAGCAGAGGCGACAATGGCCATGAGCCGTGGATCAAAGGGTTTGGGGATGAGGTATTCCGCCCCAAAGGTAAGTTGTTCGCCTTGATAGGCCTCGGCGGCTTCGGCGGACGTTGTAGCACGTGCCAGAGCCGCGATTCCTTCGACACAAGCAATTTTCATTTCGTCATTAATCGTGGTGGCGCCCACGTCGAGGGCCCCGCGGAAAATAAAGGGAAAACACAAAACGTTGTTGACCTGATTTGGAAAATCGCTCCGCCCTGTGGCCACGATTGCGGATGGGTTGGCCGCGCGCGCATCATCGGGCGATATTTCCGGGTCGGGGTTGGCCAGTGCAAAGATGATCGGTTGATCCGCCATTTTTGACACCATGTCCGGGGTAAGGACACCGGGGCCGGACAGGCCAAGGAAAAGGTCGGCCCCATCGATGACCTCGGCCAATGTCTGGGGCTTTTTGCCCTGCGCAAAAGCGGATTTCTGTTCGGTCATATCTTCTTCGCGGCCTTGATAAACCAGACCCGCAAGGTCGCACAGAAACACGTTCTCGCGTTTGACCCCAAGTTTGAGAAGCATGTTGAGACAGGCAATGCCCGCCGCGCCACCACCCGTCGAGACAACTTTGATGTCTTCGAATTTCTTGCCCGTGATTTTCAACGCATTGGTCACGCCGGCCCCGACGACAATCGCTGTGCCGTGCTGATCATCGTGAAACACCGGGATGTTCATGTGTTTGCGGCAATAATCCTCGACGATAAAACAATCGGGGGCTTTGATATCCTCAAGGTTAATTGCGCCAAATGTCGGCTCCATTGCACAAACAATTTTGGCCATGGTGAGAGGGTCGGGTTCATCAAGTTCGATATCAAAGCAATCAATATTGGCAAACTTTTTGAAGAGAACAGCCTTCCCTTCCATAACAGGTTTGGACGCCAGCCCACCGATATTCCCGAGGCCTAAAACTGCGGTGCCATTGGTCACGACGGCCACGAGATTGCCGCGGGAGGTATAATCACGGGCTGTTTCGGGGGCGGCCTTAATCTCAAGGCAAGCTTCGGCGACACCGGGTGAGTAGGCGCGGGCAAGGTCGCGGCCATTGGCGAGAGGTTTGGTTGCGCGGATCTCAAGCTTGCCGGGTTTGGGAAAACGGTGGTAATCTAGGGCGGCTTGACGGAGCGTTTTTTGCGTTGTTTTGCTGGGGGTATCGACCATTTTTGTATCTCTCGCGATGGTATTGTTCGGCGTTGAGTTTTCGGTGTTGATGCTGAGAAAAGGCGAGTGTTGATCGTATTTCCCATGCTTGCGCTAGTACCATAGAAGCTTAAGATTGAGAGGCAAAGGGCTAAAAAGGCTAAATGTCTTCGAGCTTGTGTGAGGGGGAACCATGCAAAATATTCGGGCAGAAATTGTTTTGGGCACAACGGACCTTGCTGGCGACATAGGTTTTTTCACCAAGCGGCTTGGGTTTCGGATGCATGAGATTTTTCCTGCGGATGATCCGGCTGAAGCGGTGTTTATTGGGCATGGGCTGCGGTTTCGGTTGCGCCGTGATGCGGTGCCGGGGGTATTGCGGGTATTGGCGGATGACCCGATCCTGATTGCCGGAGGCGAGACTGGATTGAGCGCGCCAGGGGGGTGCCGTGTAGAGATTGCGCCGCTGGATCCGCCGTTGATAATGCCTCCCACCCAACATGAATTTGTCGTGCGGCGCTTGGCCGAACAGGCGCCTTGGGTGGTGGGGCGTGCGGGGATGGAATACCGCGATTTGATCCCGTCGCGTTTGGGTGGCTCTATTATTGCCAGCCATATTCGCATCCCTGACGGCGGGCCGGTGCCGGATATGGTCCATTTTCACAAAGTGGGGTTTCAGCTGATCTTCTGTCTAAGGGGCTGGGTCGATGTGGTGTACGAGGATCAAGGGCCGCCAATGCGGCTGACGGCGGGGGATTGTTTTATCCAGCCGCCGGAAATTCGGCACCGTGTGTTAGAAGCCAGCGATGGCATCGAAGTAATCGAAATAGGTGTGCCCGCCGATCATGTGACCGAGATCGAGCACCAGATGGAATTGCCCACACCGCATGTGCGCACAGAGCGGGAATGGGAGGGGCAGCGGTTCGTGTTTAATCAGGCCAAGGATGC
>JALZWD010000264.1 GCA_023300365.1 Flavimaricola sp.
TGTTGACGAGACCTCAATGGTTGGGTCAATCGGCGTGATTTCGGCGGGGTTTGGCCTTAATCAATTGATCGACAAATACGGGGTTGAGCGGCGGGTGCATACGTCTGGGACGTCCAAGTCGATGCTTGATCCGTTCCGGCCCGAAAAGCCCGAAGATGTTGCCCGGCTTGAGGGCTGGCTTGAGGATATTCACCAAGTGTTCACCGCTTATGTAAAAAAGCGCCGTGGGGCCGTGTTGGCGGACAATCCGGCGCTGTTTACCGGCGAGGTCTGGATTGGCCAGAAGGCCGTGGATCAGGGGCTTGTTGACGGGATTGGTCATCTGGTGCCGGTGATGAAGGCCCGTTTTGGCGACAAGGTTAAATTTCGTAAATACGGACCCAAGAAGGGATTTTTGTCGCGGTTTGGGGCGGAGGCCCTGAGCGGTGCGCAAGCGCAACTTGAGGATCGTGCGGCCTTTGCGCGGTTTGGTTTGTAAGCGATGCTGTTTAAGATCATTGCCCTGTTTCTGGTTGGGATGGCAGTGTTGGCCATGTTTGGCAAAATGCGCTTTCCCGGGCAGGCGCGGCTGGCCAGTGCGAAGTGCCGCAATTGCGGCCGCTACCGGATCGGCAAAGGGCCCTGCGCTTGTGGTAAAGGACGGCATTGATGGATTGGCTCTATGTTTGCCTTGGGCTTGTGATCCTGCTTTTGGCGGGGGATGCACTGGTCAAGGGGGCCGTTAACCTTGCTTTACGGCTTGGCATCCCGGCGTTAATCGTCTCGCTTACCATCGTGGCTTTTGGCACCTCTGCGCCAGAGTTGTTGGTATCGGTGAAAGCGATTTTGGATGGCGCGCCGGGGCTTGCGATTGGCAATGTCGTGGGCTCGAACACCGCGAATGTTTTGTTGGTGCTTGGGGTGCCCGCGTTGTTGGCAACGATGCACACGAGCCATTTTGACACCCGCGCAAGTTATTTACAGATGTTGGCGGCCACGGCCCTTTTTGTGGTGCTGTGTTGGTTTGGCCCGCTGACGTGGGTGTCGGGGGTCGTGTTGTTGGCGGCGCTGGCGGCGATGTTGATTTATGCCGGGCGCGCGTCGATGAAACATCGCGCGGATGCCAAGGCGATGGCCGCCCAAGAGGAAGAGGAAGAAGAGGTTGAGGGCGCGGACCCAAGCCTTGCGGGGTGGAAGATCGCGCTGTTCCTTTTGCTTGGGGTGATTGGTCTGCCTTTGGGGGCGGATTTGTTGGTTGATGGTGCGCGCAATATTGCCCGCGATTTTGGGGTTTCGGATACGGTGATTGGCCTGACGGTTGTGGCCATTGGCACTTCGCTTCCTGAGCTGGCGACAACGGTTATGGCGGCGCTGCGCAAGCAGGCGGAAGTGGCGATCGGCAATGTGATCGGGTCGAACATGTTTAACCTTTTGGGGATTATGGGGGTGGCCAGTTTTGTCGGGGCCATTCCGGTGAATTCCAGCCTGTTCCAATTTGATATTTGGGTGATGGTCGGGGCCTCGCTTGTGTTGATCCCGCTGGTGTTTATGGGGCGGGATTTGACGCGGGTTTGGGGCATCTGTCTGACGGGACTTTATCTGATTTATATTGTGGTGGCGCTGACATGACTGTGAAATTGCGGGCATTGGTAACGGGGGCCGGTGGGCGGCTTGGGGCGGCGATGGCGCGATCGCTTGGCGCGCGTGGTTTTGATGTGGCGGTGCATTATGCGGGCTCTGCTGCGGGCGCAGGCGAGGTTGCCGCCGATATTGAAGGCATGGGTCAAAAGGCCGTGTTGGTGCAGGCCGATTTGCTGGATGACGGTGCCGTGGCTGCGCTTGTTGGGCGGGCGGCTGAGGCACTTGGCGGGCCGTTGACCCTTTTGGTGAACAACGCCTCGATCTTTGAGCCCGATGAAATTGAAGACGCGACCTTGGCAACCTGGGATCGGCATATCGGGTCGAACCTCAAGGCGCCGTTGTTTTTGATCCAAGCCTTTGCCGCACAGGCCCCCAAAGCGGCGAAAGATGCGCAAGGAGAGCCGCGTGCGCAGGCGCTTGTGGTGAATATGGTGGACCAACGCGTCCGCAAGCTGACCCCCGAATTTATGACCTATACGGTGGCCAAGGCGGGGCTTTGGACGTTGACGCAGACAACGGCGCGGGCCTTGGCGCCACATGTGCGCGTGAATGCGATTGGGCCGGGGCCGACGCTGAGGGGGGCGCGGCAATCGGAAGAGGATTTCGCCACACAGCGGGCCGCAACGGTGCTTGGCCGGGGGGTAAACCCCGATGAGATCACCGCGGCGCTTGGCTATTTTCTGGATGCGCCGGGGGTGACGGGGCAATGCCTGAGCGTGGATGGCGGCCAGCATTTGGGCTGGAAAACACCGGATGTGATGGGACCTGAGTAAACCCGCGTTGCGCGGCGATATTTCACTGCCACCGCAAGAGTTACACACGTACCAGACGTGCCTTTGGGTAACATGAAAAAAACGGTAATGTTATCAGGCGTTTACAGAAATTAATATATTTTCATGTTTAAAATCAATGGCTTGAATATTTGCCTAAAAAACAGGCAGTGCGTTTAAGTAGGTTAAAATAACAGGAAATTCCGCATTCCTTTAACTTTGCCCACGGAGTTATCCACAGGAATCGTGGAAAGCTTTAATCTTGTCTCGATTGCCGTAAATTGCACAGGAGAGATCGAATCGCCCTGAAATTTGGAAATGACGGAACCCGGCGGCATGGCTGACCCAAAGGAAAACGTGGACGGCGTGGCGGCAGCAGAGCCGGTGGTTATGGGCTATGACCGGATCAAGGGGTATTTGCGCACAATCGATGCCTCGCCGGGGGTGTACCGGATGCTCGATGCGGACAGCCGCGTGCTTTATGTTGGCAAGGCGCGGAACCTTAAGGCGCGTGTGTCGAATTATTCGCGGCCTTCGCCGCAGCATTCGGGACGGATCACACGGATGATCCGCGAGACGGCGTCGATGATGTTTTTGACGACGCGGACCGAGACCGAGGCGCTGCTCTTGGAGCAGAACCTGATTAAGCAGCTTAAGCCCAAGTACAATGTCCTGCTCAGGGATGATAAATCGTTTCCGAATATTTTGGTGACCAAGACCCAAGCCTTTCCTCAGATCAAAAAGCATCGGGGCGCGAAAAAGGAGAAGGGCGATTATTTTGGGCCCTTTGCCAGTGCGGGCGCGGTGAACCGGACGTTGAACCAATTGCAACGCGTGTTTTTGCTGCGCAATTGCACAGACAGTGATTTTGAGACGCGGACGCGGCCCTGTTTGCAATATCAGATCAAGCGGTGTTCGGCGCCCTGCGTGGGAAAGATATCGGAGGCCGATTATGCCGCGACTGTCTCGGATGCGCGGCAGTTTCTCGAAGGCAAGACCAAGGGCATTCAACAAGCATTGGCCGCGCAAATGAACAAGGCCAGCGAAGAGATGGAGTTTGAGCGGGCCGCAGCCCTGCGCGACCGGATCAAAGCCCTGACCCAAGTGCAGACGGCGCAAGGGATCAATCCGCAAAGCACCGCAGAGGCGGATGTGATGGCACTTTATATTGACGGTGGGCAGGCCTGTGTTCAGGTGTTTTTCATTCG
>JALZWD010000265.1 GCA_023300365.1 Flavimaricola sp.
ATCAAGGCTTCGGAAAACCCGTTGAGCCTGCGTGTGCGCAATTGTGTGGTAATCGCCTCGCGGTCCACTTCTTCTGTGGCCTCAGATGTGCGTGCGCAGAGCATCAAGAAAACAACGGTATCGCCATCATTGCGGGTCAGAACCGTGGAGGTTTCGCCGGGGTCAAGTTTGGCCAGTTCGATTTGGATGTCTTGGTCAATCTCGGCGGGGGCTGCGGTTGTGCGCAGCAGACGGTCTTCGGGCAGGCCGCGGGCTTCACCGTAAAGATCATCGCATGTATCCACGCGGGCCCTGACATTGGCCGCAGCGCTTTGGCCGGTGCCATCAAGGCCGCCGGGGATATAGAAGGCGGCGTAATCGATCGACGTGACGGGTGCGGGTGCCACGGCAACCTCGCGGACGGCACGCATTTGAAACAGGGCCACACCATTTTGGATTTGGATGGGGGCCGTGACCTCGCCGGGGGAAAGTGCGAGGATCATGCTGCGCAGTCCGGCGGGGTAATTGGACACCGGCAACCAATCGAGGCGACCGCCACGGGTGCGTGACGGTAGGGCCGAAACGCTGCGGGCCTGCGCCTCAAAGGCGGCAGTGGATGTCAGCTCAGAGATGCGCCGGGCGGTGGCCAAGGCCTGTGCCGCTTGGGGCGGTGGCGCGGCGATAATGATTTCCGACAACAATACTTCGATGCCGCTTTGCGACGGGCTTGATTGCCCCAAGGCTGCGTCGATCTCGGCGGCTGTGGGTTCGGCGCGTGGCCCAAAACGTTGACGGATGTATGCGCGCCAAGATGCGCCGACAACGACAAAATCTCGCAGAGTTTCTTCGTTGACGCCGTTTTGGCCAAGCAATGTGAGGAATTGGTCGAGTTCGAGATTGGCGCGGGCCGCAAAATCGGCCATCGCGCGCACAGTCCCATCGGGGGTAAGTTCAAGCCCTTGATTGGAGAGCTCGGCCAATTTGAGGCGATCTTCGATCAGTTGCTCGACGGCCAGTTCGTCTAAATTTCCGGGGCTCCGGAAGACCTCAAGCAGTTTGATCCGTTGGTCCAATTCATAGGCCGTGATGACGTCTTGGTTGACGGTGATTGCCGGTTCGAAGAGGCCTTGGGATGTCGCAGGTCCCGCCAATGCCAAGGCACAGGCCGTAGCGGCGAAGATTGAGCGGAAAAACTTAGGGGCGGTGGGGCGCATAGGAGCCTCTTTGCTGGTCAGTGGGGTCATTCGTTTGGTGCAGCATCGGTACTGCGGCGGGTGCGTCAATCGTAGCATGAGCCGGCTGGGACGGGCGTGGAACGGCCCGTGGAAAACCCAGACAAGCTGACCGAAAAACCATAATCTGTTGTCGGCTCAACGGTGTCAAAGGTGGTGTAGCGGCGGGATGCGGAAAGGTCCACAGTGACACATTCGTTGCGCCATTCTACGCCAAGCCCGGCGCGGCGGGGCGTGTCAGTGGCGACATCGTATTGGCCACTGAGGTTGAAGCGCCATTGGTCGTTGTATTGATACCCGGCATCAAAAGACCATTCCGACGAGGGCTCGGGCCTGTTGCGATTTATGTCACTGGGCAGCCAATGGTAGGTTGCCGTGAGGTCGACCCGGTCGGTGATCCAACTGAGCCGAGCTTCGGTTTTATCAAATTCAAATGCATCATCAAACAAGGCGCGTGCATCAATCGTAAGGCCCGTGTCGGTTTGAAAATGTGCCGAGACCAACCAATCGGTGTCTTGTTGTGACAAACCGGATGTTGGCGAAAACCCTGTTTGCGGCTGATCTTGGTAAAGACGCCCGAACGTGAGGACAGATGTGACACCATCCGCACCGTACCGTGTCCAACTCAGTGCGACGGCGGTATGTGTGCCGTTTTCACGCGCATCTTGGCCCGGAAAACGGGTAAGCCCAAGCAGGTTGCCTTCGTCATATTCCGCCAAGGTGCTGTCTTCATTGGGAGGGGTAATGCCGTTTGGCTGTGACCAGCCAACAGAGATAACGGGTTCGAGGACATGTCGTGTGCCATCGGCGGTTTGACGGGCCAATGGCCAGCGCAGTGTGGCGCCTGCGGCAGGAATGCTGCGAAATCCACTCTCGAATGCGGGGTCTTGGCGCACGTCGAAATAATCCACTGCAAGGTCGGCCTCGGTATTGAGCACCAAGCCCACCGGCAAGAGCCATTGGCGGTTCCAATTGGCATTGACGCCCACGCGGGTCAGATCGCGCCCAGTATCGCCGGGCAAATCATTGGTACGCTCGAACGCATCCGCAGAAACACCCAAAGTGAGGATACCGCCAACAGCTTGCGGGAGGTAGCGGCGTTCGTAGGCAAGGTTGGCCACAAGCGGCGGCAACGCAGAGTCGCTCTCGTCGTCGCGCAGGCTGTCGAAGTAGGTCAGGTTGGCAATGAAAAGATCGTTGTCACGCACGCGCAGCAGGCTGATTGCGCTATCGAGGCGGTCTTTGTCGGAAAATCCATAGTCAAGCAGGTAGGCCCGATCTGACGTGGCCTCGACATCAAAAGCAAGTTGGAATTCACGGCCCACATCAAAGCGGCCTTCGGCGAAAAGATAGCCGCGGCTGCTTTCGGGAAGCACATCATCGCGGCTGATGGCGGCGTTGATTTCGAGGGTGCCGTTCAAAAAGGCTTGGCGGTAGCGGCCTTCGAGGGTGCGCGAGTTGACCGAGATATAGGGCGTCAAAGTTAGGTCGCGGCTGTCGCCGATACGGAAGAAATACGGCAATTTAATTCCAACACCCAAAACGTCGTTTGAACGAATGCTGGGGATCAGCAGGCCCGACGTTCGTGAAAGAGTTGGATCGGGCAAGCGCATTTGCGGCACCCAAAAGATTGGAAAGCCGCGGATATGCAAGCTGGCATTGTCAAAATAGATTTGTCGTTCGACCTGATCATGGACCACGCGCGAGGCGCGAATTTCCCACAAGGGCGCGCGGCCATTGCAAACATTGCATGACGTGGCGACTGTGCGCGCAAGCTGCAGGTAGCGACCATCGACACGGTCAATCCGGCTGGTGGCCAGTTGGAGCTGTTGGTTTAGCACCACGCGCGCCGAACGAAGGACACCGTTTTCGAGGCGCGGATCAAGCGAGGCCTGTTCGGCCGACAAGACGGTGCCGTCGGGGGAACGGATGAAAATGGGTCCCGAAATCGTGAGGCTGTCTGTGGTTTGGTTAAAGACGATTGCGGCCGCAGACAGCGTTGTGCCGTCATAAAACACCTGAACATTGCCGATGGCCTCAAGGGTGGTGCCGCCGGGGGCGATGCGCACATTATCAGCCACAAGCGTGGCGGTGCCTTGGGCCATGAGGTGCAGCGGCGAAAGCATCAAAAAAGCGAGCATGCATGTTTGTATGACAAGACGCATCAGCCGTCCTCCAGATGCAACAAAAGGCCCATGGCGATCCCGATTGCCGCAAGCGGCGGGGCCCAGGCGGCCAACACGGCAGGAATTTGGCCGTTTTCGCCGAGGATCGCGGCAAAGTTGCGCAAAAAATAGACCGCAAAGCTAAGTACAATTGCCGCCAAGACCATCATGCCTGTGCGTCCGCCGCGTTGATGGCGCATGGTAAAGGCCGCACCGATCAGCACCATCGACACCAAAAACAGCGGCAAAGCCAATTCCATTTGCAAGAACACTTGGTGACGTCTTGCGGTGAAGCCGGCGGCCTCGAGGCGGGCAATGAATTGCGGCAAGTCCCAAATCGAGATTGACGCAGGCGTGCCGAAGCTGTCGCGGATTTGGTCGGGGGTCAGCGAAGAGGGTATCTCAAGAGCTGCACGCAAGATGGCACCTGCTTCGGGGTTAACCACCCCGGTGAGCGGCCAAACCTTGGCGTCGCTTACCTGCCACGCCCCTTGGACGAGGGCGGCGCGTGCGGCATCGATGCGTTGGAGCGGCAGGCCTTGGGATGAAAACACG
>JALZWD010000266.1 GCA_023300365.1 Flavimaricola sp.
AATGCAACGGGCCAGATGTTGGCCGCGTTGCTTGGTTGGAGCCAAGGTACGTTTGCGTCAGAGCTTGAGATTGATGGCGATACTGCGAAGGTCACCCGCGAAGTTGACGGTGGTTTGCAGACCGTCTCGGTGAAGATGCCAACGATCGTGACCGTTGACTTGCGCTTGAACGAGCCGCGTTACGCGAGCCTTCCGAATATCATGAAGGCCAAGAAAAAGCCTTTGGACGAGAAAACACCAGCCGACTATGGCGTGGATGCAAGCCCGCGTTTGACCGTTGTTAAGACGACAGAGCCAGAGGCCCGCAAGGCAGGTATTGTTGTCGGCTCGGTTGGTGAGCTGGTTGAGAAACTTAAAGAAGCGGGGGTCGTGTAATGGCTGTTTTACTGCTTGGTGAAGTGAATGATGGCGAATTGTCGATGGACCAAACGGCCAAGGCCGTGTCTGCGGTTGCGGCGTTGGGTGATGTGACCGTGCTTTGCGCGGGTGCAGCGGCAAAGGCGGCGGCGGATGCGGCGGCGACAATCACCGGTGTGTCCAAGGTGCTGTGTGCCGAGGATGGCCTTTATGGCCACCGTTTGGCCGAGCCGGTGGCGGATTTGATCGTGTCGTTGGCGGGGGATTATTCGCATATTGCCGCCCCTGGCACGACGGATTCCAAGAATATCATGCCACGTGTCGCAGCATTGCTTGATGCGATGATGATCTCGGAAGTGACCGCAATTGAGGGGGCCGATACGTTTGAGCGCCCAATCTATGCCGGGAACGCCATTCAAACAGTGACATCAGCGGATGCGACCAAAGTGTTGACCGTTCGGACCGCAGGCTTTGATGCGGCAGCCGAGGGTGGATCGGCGAGCGTCGAGATGATTGGTGCCGCGGCGGATCCGGGATTGTCGTCTTGGGTTGAAGACAAAGTTGCCGCGAGTGATCGCCCCGAGCTTACCAGTGCGGGTGTGGTTGTGTCTGGTGGTCGTGGTGTTGGATCAAAGGATGATTTTGCCTTGATCGAAACACTTGCTGACAAGCTTGGCGCGGCGGTCGGCGCCTCGCGTGCTGCGGTCGACAGCGGCTATGCGCCAAACGATTGGCAGGTTGGCCAGACAGGTAAGGTGGTTGCCCCTGATCTTTATGTGGCTGTGGGCATTTCAGGTGCGATCCAGCATTTGGCCGGTATGAAAGACAGCAAGGTGATCGTGGCGATCAACAAGGACGAAGAAGCGCCGATTTTTCAGGTCGCGGACTATGGTCTTGTCGCCGACTTGTTTGAAGCGGTGCCAGCCTTGGTTGACGCGCTGTAAGGCAGGCGTCACGTTTGAAATTCAAGAGGCCCTGCCGGGAATGGCGGGGCCTTTTGTTTATGCGATATGCCGGTGCCCGAGGTCGGGGATCGCGCTGTGCAATACCTCAAAAAGCGCTTCTGCGGCCTCTTGGTGGGCTGCTGGCCCCATGAGCTCTGATGCGGCCTCGGAGTGTCCTTGTGGAAAGACCATGCCCGCGGTGCCCTTGGTCTTTGCCCGTGCGGAGGGCTGTGCAATCACGACGCTATGGGCATGGGGGCGCAAGGCATCCACCATTGAGCGAGTGACGAACATCGGATCGGTTTTGAAAGGGTCTTGGCGGTCTTCCCATGCGGCATCAGAGGGCATGTGATTTGCAAACCAAAGCAGAACAGAATGCGCGCCTGCCTCGGTAAGGAAGCTGCGCATGCGTGCGGTCCATGCTTCTTGGAGTTCGGTTCGCACGATTTCAAACCGCTGTGGACAGATTTCGTAGAGCGCACCAAGCATATGTCGCGTGAAGCAGAAATTGGTAAAGTCGAGCTCAGGAAAAAGCGCACGAAGAATGGTTGAGGCACGCAAAAATCGATCATTGCGCCGCGGATGGACGGTATAGAACCGATTGGACATGTTTTGGGCGCCCATCAGCTGGATGACATTGAGCATCGCGTCGTGGCAGGCGGTTTGAATGATCTGTTCGTTCATGAAGGCATCGATTGAGCCATTGATCACCCCAAAATTTACGCAGACCTCGCCGAGATGTTCTTCGATGAGGGTTGGATAGGGTTTGGCAATATATTTGCCGTAGGTGTCGGTACTGCCGACAAATGTAACATAGCGACCGTTGAGGGGCCGCCTTGGCCCCCGAAAGATCATCCGTGACGTTCCGTATCGGCAGGGCGCATAACTTATCCCTGCGCTCTCAAGCGTTTTTTGTTTCATGGTTCCCACCACATAATAATTTCACTCACCATGGTTGGGTGTGCCAGCAAAGGATTGAGAAACTGCTAAACCTTGAATTTGGGTTAATTTTTACGCGCTTCTTGGCCTTGTGGGTCTTGTCGCGAAGGGCGTAATGTGTCGAAGTATCTTGCGAAAAATGAGGGCCAAGGTGATGGAAATTAAACGGGTCGGCGTTGTGGGCGCAGGTCAGATGGGCAATGGGATTGCGCATGTTTTCGCTTTGGCCGGCTATGAGGTCTTGGTGACGGATATTAATCAAGACGCCCTAAATCGCGGCCGTGCTACGATTGAGCAAAACCTTGAGCGGCAGGTATCGCGCGAGGCCATCACCGCAGAGGCGCGCGACGAGGCATTGCGGCGGATTGGGACGACCCTTGCGCTTACCGACCTTGGTGCGACGGATCTCGTGATTGAGGCCGCAACCGAACGCGAGCAGGTGAAGCAGGCGATCTTTGATGATTTGGTGCCGCATCTAACGCCGGATACGATTTTAACCTCAAATACCTCTTCGATATCGATCACGCGACTGGCGGCACGCACGGACCGGCCGGAAAAGTTTATGGGCTTTCATTTCATGAACCCTGTGCCAGTGATGCAGCTGGTGGAGCTGATCCGGGGCATCGCAACCGACAAGCCGACCTTCGAGGCCTGTTTGGGTGTTGTTGAGCGTTTGGGCAAAACGGCCAGCACATCGGAGGATTTTCCGGCCTTCATCGTTAACCGGATTTTGATGCCGATGATCAATGAGGCGATCTACACGTTGTATGAGGGCGTGGGCTCGGTTCGATCGATTGATACGTCTTTGCGCCTTGGGGCGAACCACCCGATGGGGCCGTTGGAATTGGCGGATTTTATCGGGCTTGATACCTGTTTGGCGATCATGAACGTTTTGCATGATGGTTTGGCCGACACGAAATATCGGCCCTGCCCATTGCTGACAAAATATGTTGAGGCGGGTTGGCTGGGTCGTAAGACCAAGCGTGGCTTTTACGACTATACCGGAGAAGAGCCCGTACCGACGCGTTAAGTATCGTTTTTGAGTGCGAGGGTTGTCTCGCGCAGCCAAGCCATCAATCGGCGTGGTTCTTTCATATGCTCGGCCATGTCTTCGGGACTGATCGGAGAGCCAACCACGGGTTTTTGTGGTTTATCAAAAGAATGGGCGATTTCATGCAGCAAGAGGCCCTGCCGGACAGTGGCCGACAACTTGTCGGCCAGATGATACCAGCGTGAGTTCGTGCCCGGAAAAAACATAGGCACGACGGTTGCGCCGGATGTACGGATCATTTTTGCGGTAAAGACATTCCACTCCGCTTCGACGGCGGGGCCGAACATCGTATCGGATGTTGCGACAACACCGGAGGGAAATAGGGCGACCAAGCCACCCTCGGCGAGATGTGACATGGTCTTGCGACGCATCTCGATCATTTTTTTCTGTGCGTCGGGTTCATGCGGGAACGGCACCGGGATCATATAGCTTCCGGCGCTTTCGTCGATGCCAGTTAGGATCGAGCGGGTCAGAATGCGGTAATCATTGCGCACGCGACCGATGATTTCGGCAAAGATCATGCCGTCGACCATGCCGTGCGGATGGTTTGCCACCAACACAACAGGGCCGGTTGCGGGAATATTGGCAAGCTGTTCTGGTGGGGTTTGGATGTCGATGCCCATAACGCCCATCGTGGCGCTCCAAAAGGCTTGTCCCTTTGGTTGGGTGCCGAGCCGCTCAAAACGACGGATGCGGTTCACGATCCTTAGTTTCCCCGTCAGCAACTCAATCGTGCGAATGATGCGGTTCTTGAGAGGACTGTCGAAGGTATTGGAGTAAGTAAGCGCCCGTCTGTCATAGACCGCGCCATCTTGCGTGGTTTGATCTGAGGTCGCGGCTTGCCGTGTGGTGAATTCGGTCACTGCGGCGTATCCCTTCGCGGCGTTTGAGATGGTCGAGGCGTTATGCCCCTTCTCCAAATTTATCAGCGACAAGGGCCTCAATTGCATCGGCAAGAGCCGTGGCATCGGGTCCAGTTGTCGCAACGTCAATAAATGTTCCTTTGGATGCTGCCAACATCAAAAGGCCCATGATGCTGTCACCGCCGGTATCAAGGCCATCCTTTGAAACCGTGGCGTTTGCGTCGTGGGCTTCAACGACCTCGGCCAACTTGGCCGATGCACGTGCATGCAGCCCTTTGATATTCACGATTTCAAGGCGGCGTGTGCTCATCGGGTCAATCCGTCGCTTTGGACGAAACATCGAGGCTGTTGATGTATTTGCGGCCCGCTTCTAGGGCCATTTCCACGGCCTGCTCCATTGGCAAACTCCGAGATTTCACCAGCTTGATCAGCATTGGTAAGTTTGCCCCGTAAAGGATTTGGCGATTTTGAGGCTGGCAGGCCTGCAGAGACAGGTTTGATGGCGATCCTCCGAACATATCCGTTACCACGACAACGCCGTTGCCGGTATCTACGGTGTCGGCGGCGGTGCAAATCTCGGTTTGTTTGGCCGCGCGGTCTTCGTCGGGGGCGATGGTGATGGCCATGATGCCTTGTTGCGGCCCGGTCACATGCTCGACCGCCGCACGGTATTCCGGGGCAAGGCCTCCGTGGGCCACTATGACGATGCCAATTTTCAAGCAACTTGACCTTTAATAGTGAGGGCGGGGGCTTTGCGCTCCAGCTCTCTATGCCGTTTTGACACCATCCATCCTGC
>JALZWD010000267.1 GCA_023300365.1 Flavimaricola sp.
AATTCCCGCCGCGGCCATATGGGCCTTGGCCTCGGCCACCGTATAGGTGCCAAAATGAAATATCGACGCGGCCAAGACCGCGCTCGCATGCCCCTCGGTCACGCCCTCAACAAGGTGGTCCAATGTCCCAACACCCCCCGAAGCAATCACCGGAATGTCCACCGCATCGGCAATCGCGCGGGTCAACGGCAGGTTAAAACCCGCCTTGGTCCCATCCCGGTCCATCGAGGTCAGCAGGATCTCCCCCGCCCCCTTCTCGGCGATCATCACCGCAAATTCCACGGCATCAATCCCCGTCTCGCGCCGCCCACCATGGGTAAAAATCTCCCAACGGCCCGGCGCAACCGTTTTGGCATCCAACGCACAAACGATACATTGCGACCCAAACCGCAACGCGGCCTGTGCAATCACATCCGGATTGGCCACAGCCGCAGAATTAAAACTCACCTTATCGGCCCCCGCCAAAAGCAAAGCCCGCACGTCCTCATGGCTGCGCACCCCGCCGCCCACCGTTAACGGCATAAAAATGCTCTCGGCGGTGCGCGACACCATATCAAACATCGTGCCACGGTTTTCATGCGTTGCTTGGATATCAAGAAAACACAACTCATCCGCTCCGGCGGCATCATAGGCAATCGCCGCCTGCACCGGATCACCGGCATCAATCAGATCGACAAAATTCACGCCTTTGACCACACGGCCATCAGCAACATCAAGACAAGGGATCACGCGCGTTTTTAACATGCGCGCTACTTAGCCTGTCAAAATGGTGATTGGAACCTCTCGTCTATTTTGGAATACTCAAGACGAAACATCAGGAGGATATCATGAAAAACACTATCGCCGCCGCGGCTGTCGCCCTTACTGCAACCGGTGCTTGGGCCGATATGGTCATCAAAGACGCCCAAGGCAGCGTGTCTGAGGTCATGGACCGCCTCGAAGCCGCCGTGAGCAATGCCGGTGCCACCGTTTTTGCCCGTGTCAATCATGGCGGCGGTGCGGCCTCGGTTGAAATGGAATTGGCCGACGCCGAATTGTTGATCTTTGGCAACCCACGCCTCGGCACACCCGTGATGCAACAAGACATCCGCGCGGGCCTCGTTCTGCCGCTGCATGTCTTGGTTCATAACGATGGCGGCTCTACCGTGATCACCTACCAAGACGTCAACGGCATGATGGCCGGATTGGACGTCGACACCAGCGCCGAGGTCTTTGGCCGCATCGCCGGGGCGCTCGACAATCTCACCAATGCCGCCGCCGGAAACTAGGCGGCCCGGTCGCGGCGCACTGTCGCCGCGGCCATCCTACGCTCGCAGCGCCACCAAAGCCGCGCCCAAATCAATCGCACCATCATAAAGCGCGCGCCCCGAAATCGCGCCCTCGATCACACCTGTGGCCTTGATCGCCTCTAAATCCGCAAGCGACGATACCCCGCCCGACGCAATCACCGGAATGCGCACCGCGCGCGCCAATTCTTCGGTGGCCGCAATATTGGGCCCCTTCATCGCACCATCGCGCAAAATATCGGTGTAAATAATCGCGGCCACCCCCGCATCCTCAAACGATTGCGCAAGGTCTGTTACCATCACATCCGTCTCCTCGGCCCACCCTTTGGTGGCCACGCGCCCGTTGCGCGCATCAATGCCAACGGCCACTTGACCCGGAAACGCAGCCGCCGCTTCGCGTACCAAATCAGGGTCTTCCACCGCCACGGTTCCCAAAATCACCCGCGCCAATCCCTTGGACAACCACGCCTCGATCGTCGCCATATCGCGAATACCACCGCCCAATTGCGCCGGCACCTTGCACTCGGCCAAAATCGCCTCAACCGGGGCCGCATTCACCGGCGCCCCGGCAAAGGCCCCGTTCAAATCCACCAAATGCAACCATTCGCATCCCGCCTCAACAAAGGCCCGCGCTTGGGCTGCGGGATCATCATTGAACACCGTCGCCTGATCCATCTCTCCATGCACAAGCCGCACAGCCGCCCCGTCCTTAAGGTCAATCGCAGGGTAAAGGATCATCGCAACACTCCATGTTTTGCGCGCCTTATGGCCCAGCGCCTCGGCCCATGCAACGCAACCCTACGTCATACTTGCCCGCGCCCCCTACTCTGGCGCAGGCTGCGGCTATCTCAGGGAGCACATCATGAAAACACGCATTCTTTCACTGGCCGCATTGGCCCTCACCGCCACCACCGCCGTCGCCGACCCACTCGAGGGCACATGGCGCACCACCCAAGACGACAATGGCAATTATGGCGACATCAGCGTGGCCCCATGCGGCCAAGCGCTTTGCGGCACGTTGATCCAATCCTACGATTCGTCCGGCGCCGCCTTCACATCCGAAAACCAAGGCCGCCAGATCATTTCCGAAACCGTCAATGACGGCGGCGGCGATTACTCGGGCAAAGTCTACTCCCCCGACCGCGACCGCACCTACAATTCCCGCCTCGTCCTCAACGGAAATACCCTCACCGTATCGGGCTGTGTGTTGGGCATCTGCCGCAACGGCGGCACATGGCAGCGCCTGAACTAAAGCCTTTGGGCCGCCTCCCGCACAGGCAGCGGCGGCCCAATCGCCCCTCTCCATGCACCCGCGCAAGGGCGCGCATATTCACGCGGCCTGCGGCTTGGAAGATACATCCCAAACACCCAAATCCCCTTTTGCCAACGCAGCCACTTTCCGGCGGTCATATCCCTGTCTATAGTTTCTCAAAAATATAGCAGCAGGCATCACGACTATGGCGCGCAAGCCCGTGGCACATCAGCCCTTCAACATCATGATCGTCGGCCAATCAGGCCGCCTGCAGTACGAGGCCCTGCTCTTTGCGGCCTCTTTGCGCGCCAATAGCCCCAATTTCGCCGGCCGCCTGATTGTCACCGAACCCCAGCCCGGCCCAATGTGGGACAACAACCCCCGCATGCGCCCCGCCGTTGTCGACGCCCTCAAGGATCTTGGCGCCGAAATCGCCCCCTTCCAAAGCCAACGCTTCGGCAAATCCTACCCCAACGGCAATAAAATCGAAGGCTTGGCCGCGATGCCAAAAGACGAGCCTTTTGTCTTCTTCGACACCGACACCCTCATCACCGGCGATCTCGCCTCGGTCCCGTTCGATTTCTCGCGCCCCTCCGCCTCCATGCGGCGCACCAACACATGGCCGGTAGAAGAGCTTTATTGGCCCGGCTACACCGCCACATGGAAATCGCTATACGATCTGTTTGGCCTCGACTTCCCAAGCTCACTCGACACAGAACAGCCCTCTGAATTTTGGCAACACTATCTCTATTTCAATGCCGGTTGGTTTTTTGGCGCCGATCCCGTGTCCTTTGGCGAACGCTTCACCAATTACGCCACCATGATCCGCGACCGCACCCCACCCGAATTGATCCTCCAGCCCCTCGATCCATGGCTCGATCAGGTCGCCTTGCCGTTGGTAATCCACGCGCTCAAAGGTGGTCGCCCGGGCCCCGAACTTGCGGGCCTCGACGGCGACATCACCTGCCACTACCGCACGTTCCCGCTCTTGTATGCGCGCGAATCCGACACGGTTATCAACACACTCGAAACCATCGCAGCCCCCAACAAAATCAAGAAAATCCTCAAAGAACACGAACCCCTGCGCAAAATGGTCTACCACGGCCAAGGCCCCAAAGCCCGCGCCCTTTTTGACCAAGACAACCTGCCCGCACAGGAAAAAAAGATGCGCAACAAACTCCGCGCCGAAGGATTCTGGCTGCGGTAATGCGCATCACTTTGGGTCTCATCTTGCCCAAAATACTCATCCAGACGGCGGCACCACCCGCGTCCTTGCGCACCAACAGTCCATCAATACGCCCAACAAACATGAAAAATATGCGCCGCTAGGCGCTCAATTTGGTAACTCTGCGTCACCATCCCCAAGGGCGCGTTGCATCACAACCGTGTCCACCCAACGCCCCAATTTAAAGCCCACCCCGCGCATCACGCCGCGGTGCTCAAACCCCAATGCCGCGTGCAAACCAATCGACGCGGCATTGTCGCTATCGCCAATCACCGCCACGATTTGGCGCCACGGCCCCGCCTCGCACACCTCAAGCAAACGCGCCACCAACGCCCGCCCAACGCCGCTGCCGCGCGCCTGTTTGCGCACATACACCGTGCTCTCAACACAAAACCGATAGGCCGGGCGCGGGCGATATGGCCCAACATAGGCATAGCCCACAACCACACCGTCGCGCTCTGCCACCACATAGGCAAACCCGTCGCCCACCAATGACCGCCAACGCCGCGCCATCTCCGCCTCTTGCGGCGGCTCCTCTTCAAATGTCGCAAGGCCCTCGCGCACCTCTCGTTGATATATCTCTGCCACCGCCGCCATATCCTCGGCCCGTGCGTCCCGCACAATCAGCATCTGAAATCTCCCATCATCACCACCGTGCCAAA
>JALZWD010000268.1 GCA_023300365.1 Flavimaricola sp.
CTAAAGCCGGGGCGTTTTCCAGGGCCCAAGTAGACCACTTGCGCCCCTTTGATAAGGCCGCGTGCCTCAAGGTCGAGGCGTTTTTTGCGATGTTTGGCAGGCAGTTCGATGCCGTCGCAGATCAGCGGCTCTCCTGCCAAAAGCTCATCTACTGGGGCATCAAAAGCGTTGCGAAATGCATGGATTAGACGGATACGGGTGGCGTTGCGCCAAACCAAAACCGGCGAGCGGGCCATCAGGTCAGCCTCAACCCGGTTGGCAACTACGACGCGGTCATCTTTGGTGGCGGCGTCGCGGACCATGTCCTCGAATTGATGAAATTGCAGCTCGGGGTCGGCCAAAGCATGGGCGAGATCGAGGATGGGGTTGTCGGCGTCTTGGCGGTGGACACGACTGAGTGCAAGAACACGTTTTTTGGGTAAGGTTTCGAAGACCATGCCGCCTTCAGATTGCACGGGCGGCAATTGCGCGGGGTCTCCGAATAGGACGAGTGTCGGAAAGATATCCTGAAGGTCTTGGAATTGTTTTTTGTCGAGCATTGAGCTTTCATCAACAAAGCCAATGTCGAGTGGGTCTTCGCGGCGTTTCCATCCGGTGATGAAGTCCGAGCCGCGCAATCCGGCAGCCGCAAGTGCAGCGGGGATTGAGGTATGTGCGTCGTAGGATGCTTTGGCTCGCGCCAATGACTCTTCCGTTAGGCCCTCGACTTCAGGTTTTTCGCCCTGGCCAGCGAGCCATTCGGCAACTTTTTCGTATTCTGGATCATAGACGGGCGTATAGAGAATACGGTGTATCGTGGTTGCGGGAACGCCGCGGCCGCGCAAAACAGAGGCGGCTTTGTTTGTTGGGGCCAAGACGGCGAGTGTGCGTCTGTCTTTACGTTTTTTGCCTTCCCAGTCGCCAGACACGATATCAAGCCCTGCCTCTGCAAGAGCCTTGGTTAATTCGGCAAGGAGCAAGGTTTTACCGGACCCCGCCTTGCCGATCACAGCCAAGACGCTGTTCTTGTCGGTTTGAGGCGGTTGAAGAAGGTTGTCTTCTAAATCCACCCCCGCAAGCCGCAACATTTCGGAAACTTTGTCCCAAGCTTCGGCTTGATCAGAGGATAGGGCGAGGGATGTGGTCATGGTGCGACACTAGCTGTGCGGCGCGCTAAGGGCCAGCGATTAGGCTGCGGTTTGCTGTATCCTTGGGGCGGTTATGGTATGGCCAAAGGACCTTTCGAACCACCGCTCTGAAAGTTGTGATGACAAGCCCGCGCGACGTAAAACGCGGCTTCTGCTGGCGGGGTCATATTCCCATAAACCTACCGCGATTTGATCGCGGCCTTGGCCAGATTGCCCCAAAATTACAGGGCTTGCGCCGATCATGCGGTATATGCGGACCATTCGGTGATCAAAGACGCCCAAGAGATGAGTAAGATCAAATGCCCGCATCAATTCTCCGCCGGCCAACATTAGGGCACCGGCTACGTCTCCTCGGGCATTTGGGGCAAGGCAAAACCGCGTACATTCCCAGATGAGCGGCGATTGCAGTGCAACACCGTCAGTCAGTTCGAGAAAGTGGTCATTGACCATAGTTTTGCCGGTTGTGGGCAGAAACCGCATTGATCCACCATGTGTGCCGTCGGGCTTTTCCCAAATTACATAGAGCGGTTGGATTGTGTCATACTCGTCAATTTCGAGGCCATTGTCATCAACGTGCACATCCCACCCTAGGCGGCGGTGAAATTGCTCTGCGCGATCTTTGTACATGGACGCGGCAAGGACGGGGAATTTTGTATTGAGGTCGTCGGCATAAAGATAGCGCAGCATTGGCAGGGTCCCTTTGGTATCGGAGTGATCTCCTTACGTTAGGGATTGGATCGTTAATTGATGCTTTTAGGACCGTCCGGAATGCGAAGGTCGTATTAACAAAGAAGGCAGGGGCCTTTATGTTCGACCCGGCCAATTTCCGGCCGCCGCCCTCGCGGCGCCGCCAAGAATTATAAGACCTTCGGACATGGCCCGAGCGACTGCGTGGGTGGTATTTGCACATCCCAGTTTTGACCGTGCGCTTTCGATATAGGCGCGAAGTGTATGTTCAGAGATGCGTAGCATGTCTGAAACCTGAGCCCGGCTATAGCCCATGGCCAGGAAGGTGAGCGTGTCGACCTCGCGTGGGGACAGGCTTCGTGCGGGCTCGGGGACGCGGTTCTTCTCTAGTTCAAGCGCTTTTTGGTTAAAGTAGTGTGCTATCAAAATGAGTTCTCGTTGGTGCGATTGGGTGAACTTTGCCCATTCTAAATCCGAGCAATTGTGTGATGCGCTAAGCAATGCAAATTGCCCGTTTGGTCCACGGATCGGAATGGAAAAGCCTTGGTTGCCTACTCCGTGGTCAATTGCATCTTGGCGGAAGGCGCGCGCAGGTTTTGAGGACCAATCAAGTCGCTTCCAATCAACGGGGTGAAATCGTTGAAAGCATCCGATGACAACAGGGTCGACACGAAGGTATTCTTTGTCGTGGTATCGTTGTGCCCAATCGGGAGAGTAGGTGCCGCAGCCGTATTGTTCACCGTCTGACGACACCCAATGATACACGATGTGATCAATCGAATAATGTTCGCGCAGGTCCAAAATGAGATTTTGGATTCCCTCTAAACCATCAGCACGCTCGACTTTGCCTAGGTAACCTTCGAGATTCAGCCCCATCCTTATACGCCACAGCTGACGCCCCTTCGGATGTTTCGGCGAACTCCTCCATCGCAAAAGCGGATGTTTCTTGGAGCTTTTCTGCAATCACAGGCAGATCATTCTGCTGTGCAAAAGCTGCAAGATCTTCGAGTACGTCGATCATCCATTTGTGTCCCATCTTTAGTCTCCTTCCCAATGGTAAATAAAAACTTAATAATTCATGCTAGCACAGGAAAAGTTAACAACCTATTCGCAGAAAATGCCCCCGCTATTTGTGGGGAAGGGGTATTCGGGTAAGTTTCTGGCGTTACTAGCGTCGGAATCCGGAAAAAGCGGCGGACGCTAGCCAGCCAGCAAGGATGGCTAGGGCAAGAGATAGGGCCCCGTAGGCGAAGGGGAGATCGTGTGCGAGCCTATAAAGCCAGCGTTCTAGGCCAACTTTGTGAACCGCAATTGAGGTCTCATAGATGTCGACGACTTGGCCATCCCGAGTTAGGTAGATGCGCGTGGCGTAGTCGCCTTCGGTGAGGTTTGCGGGCAACTGAATTGCGGTGTCAAAAAGCGTTGCTTCTTCAAAGTTCACGGTCTCTTCGAGCACTTGGTAAAGGCTCTCACGGGCTCGAATACGGATAAGGGCATTGCTGAACTCTCCGATGTCGCCGCCGTTGGTTTCGGCCGAGCGGATTACGCGGGGTAGCGTAATCGAATGGGTAAGGTCTTCGCCGTTGCTCAGGATTTCGCGCAAAGGCCCAGACGTTGCGACGGCATAAAACGATGGGGCGGCCTCTATTTGGGACGATTGAGTATTCACCCAAATACCAACGCGCCTGTCCTTGCGGCGAACGGTGACCTGCTGTTCAGGGCCAGAGACCGCGATGATGATCCCAAGATTGCCACCGATTTGTGGCGCATCACGTTTGATGGCGCCAAAAACGAGAATTTCAGCGCCGTCAAAGGTTGCTGTGATGGCGACTTCATTTTGATTGAGGCCAAGGACGATTTCTTGTGCCTTAGCTGGCAAAGAGACGAGGCAAACGATGAGGGCAACTAGACGCAACATCAATGGTTCCCCCCGCCGGTGGAGGCGGCGATGGAGTATAGCTCGGCAGGTTGCAATAGGAGATCAAACGCGAGCTTGCCGCAAACAGCCAAAACCATCATCGCCAACAATATCCGCAATTGTTCAGCCTTCATGCGCGCGCCAATGCGCGCTCCAATCTGGGCGCCGATAACCCCTCCGATAATGAGCAAAATCGCGAGAACCATGTCCACTGTATAGTTTGTCGTAGCATGCAGCATGGTCGTAAAGGCCGTGACAAATATAATCTGAAAGAGCGATGTACCGATTACGACCTTAGTCGGCATGCCCAAAATATATATCATTGCAGGCACCATTATGAACCCACCACCAACCCCCATGATCGCGGCTAAAATACCAACCAACAATCCAACCAGAAGCGGTGGTATGATCGAGATATAGAGGCCAGAAACACGAAACTTCATCTTGAAGGGCAAGTTGTGAACCCAATTATGTCGTTTTCGAGCGGGTGGTTTACCGCCTGACTGGCGGGTCTTGCGGATTGCATTCAGGCTTTCGATGAACATCAAGCTGCCGACAATGCCAAGAAAGATCACGTAGCTTAACTTGACCAATAGATCGACCTGACCCAGCGACCTTAAATAGTTGAATAATATAATACCGAGAGCTGAGCCGACGAGGCCGCCAACCAACAGCACGGTGCCCATTCGGAAATCGACTGTCTTGCGCTTAACATTTGCCAAAACACCTGAAAACGACGACGCGACGATTTGGTTGGCCTCTGTCGCTACTGCCACAGCAGGCGGTATTCCGATAAAGAAAAGCAACGGGGTCATGAGAAAGCCACCACCAACGCCAAACATTCCCGACAAAATGCCCACAAGTCCGCCAAGCCCCAAGAGGAGAAATGCGTTCACAGATATTTCGGCGATAGGAAGATAAATTTGCATGTGCGTTGATCCAGGGTTTCTTATGGACGCTGCCTCCTACAACGCCTTTTTTGCTGTCGAGTCAAATACCCCTATCCATAAAATTCTTGGGAGCCGGACTGGCATTATTGCGATTGCGGTATTGGACTTAGAGGTTTGATAGATAAGCGCGCAGCACCGTTTCAAGCTTAGCCGCACCGATAGGGGCCATGGCTTTGGTGTGATCGTGGCTGATGGCCTCATCGCTCATTCCGGCTGCCATATTGGTGATGGTCGATATAGCGGCACATTCAAGGCCTAAGAACCGACCTAAGATGACTTCTGGAACAGTTGACATGCCAACGGCATCCGCTCCGAGCATTGCAATTGCTTTGATTTCGGCAGGGGTTTCAAAAGAGGGGCCGGAATACCATGCGTAGACGCCATCATACATTTGGGTATTGGTTTGAATGGCTGCCGCGCGAAGTGCTTGGCGCATGGCGGGATCATAGGCATCTTTCATTGGCACAAAGCGTCTATCGCTAGCCTCGCCGATGAGCGGGTTAAGGCCGGAAAAGTTTATATGGTCGGTAAGGCACATAATTGAGCCGGTGGGCATGTCGGTCCGCATGGATCCGGCAGCATTGGTGGCAATAAGGCCAGAGGCGCCGAGATTG
>JALZWD010000269.1 GCA_023300365.1 Flavimaricola sp.
GGCATTGGCCACATCATTGGCACCATGCGCAAAGCTCAGCAGAGCCGCCGAAACGACCAAAGGAATACCAAACAATACCTTCAAAGAGCGGTTCCGGTTCTCAAGGCCCTCGGATTGCTTGCGGATCACCGGGATCATCAAAAGCCAGATCGCCGCACCAATCACAGCACCAATCGCAATGGCCGTCATAAGATCAATTTTGATGATCTTCTTAAGGCCCTTCATCGCCAAATACGTCGCAAACACGCCGCCCATGATACCCACCAGTACAGGCACCCATTTGCGCGCGGCGGCGATTTTGTCATCGCGGTAGATTATCTGCGCCTTAATGAACCAAAGGAATCCAGCTGCAATCAAACCACCCAAAAGCGGCGAGATCACCCAAGATGCCGCAATACCCGCCATCGTCGGCCAATTCACAGCAGCAAACCCGGCGGCCGCGATCCCGGCCCCCATCACACCGCCCACAACCGAGTGGGTCGTGGACACCGGCGCACCCACCCAAGTGGCAAGGTTCACCCAGAGAGCCGCCGACAACAGTGCCGCCAACATCGCCCAGATAAACACATTGGCGGTCTGCATGCTTTCGGGGGCGATAATCCCCTTGGCGATTGTCGACACAACATCGCCGCCCGCAATCAGCGCGCCGGCACTTTCAAACACCACCGCAATTGCAATGGCGCCCCCCATCGTTAGCGCATTGGCCCCCACAGCAGGGCCCATGTTATTGGCGACATCATTTGCCCCAATATTAAGCGCCATATAGGCCCCTACGCCTGCGGCGATCACGACAATGAATGTGTTGCTTGATTGATCAAAAAACACCGAGGCCAAGATGCTGGCCAATAGAATAAAAACCAGCGCGATACCCGGCCCCACCAAGGGGCGCGCAACATAGGCTGTTGCCCCCTCAAGGCTCGATAAACGCCCAAGGTCACGGTCCAGCGTCTCAAGGTGACGCCCTTCGAAATCGTTGTTCGGATCATTGTCAGACATGGTTTCCCCACCATCGTTTCCACACACAGGCGCGCTAGCAGATAGGGTGATTCCCGCCAAACGATTTTAATAAAAATTGCACGAAAGCTGACCCGCGGTATCTTGACGGCAATCACCGCTAAATATTGTGGGCCGACCCAAAGCCACCACAATACCTCGCCTAGCACCCACGGCAGATGCGGCGTCTTTGCATCAAAATACCGAACATAATCTTGGTCATTTCATCACTTGCCTCAGCCTCAAAATAAGTCCACATTTTCCTCAACTTAAGGCCAAAAAATGATTTCAATCGAGACCTTTTTCCTTGACCAAACCGCGCCGGGCACACTGCAAAGCCGGATACAACAGATGGTCGCCGAAGGCATTCTTCAAGGGCGCTTTCGCCCCGGCGAACGCTTGCCCTCAAGCCGCAAGCTCGCGTTGCATTTGGGGGTCAGTCGGATCACCGTCACTCTTGCCTATACCGAACTTGTTGCCGACGACTACCTGTCTGCGCGGGGGCGTTCGGGATATTACGTCAGTGAAAACGCGCCCGAACCACCGGCATTCCCCGCTCGCAAGCCTGACAATTCCACTGTCGATTGGCCAAATCTTATTGGCGACAAAGCCCCCTCGTTGTTCTTGGAAAAGCCAAGTGATTGGGCGACTTACAAATATAATTTTATCTACGGCCAAGCCGACCCGTCCCTATTCGACACGGCCAATTGGCGGCTTTGCGCGCTTCAGGCTTTGGGCAAACGCGATTTCGATAGCCTCACCGCGGATCGGTTTGACCAAGACGATCCACAATTGATCGATTTTATCGCCCGCCAGACCCTGCCCCGGCGCGGCATCCTTGCCAACCCGGACGAAATTTTGATCACCATGGGGGCGCAACACGCCCTTTGGACATGTGCGCAATTGTTGCTTGGTGCGGGGCGCAAGGCGGCGATTGAAAACCCCGGATACCCATCACTGCGGTCCATCATCGAAGGAACGGAGACAAGCTGCACCCACGTCAACGTCGATGCCGAAGGTCTGCCCCCCGATAGCATCCCAAACGGGACCAATGTGGTTTTCACCACGCCGTCACACCAGTGCCCAACCACTGCGACCATGCCTTTGGCGCGTCGCCACGAATTGCTCGACCGCGCCGAAGCAGAAGACATGCTGATCGTTGAGGACGACTATGATTTTGAAATGTCATTCCTACGCCCACCGTCTCCGGCGCTCAAATCCCTTGATCGGACGGGCCGCGTTATTCACGTAGGTTCGTTCTCGAAATCAATCTTTCCCGGTCTTCGTCTTGGTTATCTTGTGGGGCCCGCCCCGTTTATTGCCGCGGCGCGATCGCTGCGCGCCTCTGTCCTGCGCCATCCACCGGGGCTGCTGCAGCGTACAACGGCCTATTTCCTATCTCTTGGTCATTACGATGCGTTGATCCGGCGCACATCTCGGACCTATCACGAACGCCGCAAAGAACTGGACCGTGCGATTGATCTGCATGGCCTCGCGGTGGCCGGGGGCGGCGCCTACGGCGGCTCGGCGATCTGGATGCATGCGCCGGGTGTGAATACGACAGATCTCGCGGTATCGCTGCGCGCGCAAGGTGTCTTGATCGAACCCGGCGCCGCTTTTTTTGGCCAATCGGACGGCCCCGATGCATTCTACCGCCTCGCCTATTCTTCAATCCCTGTCGGGCGCATCCAAGACGGCGTGGCCTTGATCGCCAAGGGGATCAAACAGGGCTGAGATGTTAACCACACACATCGAATAAACTACCAAATGAATTTTAGATAAGTCATCTAGGTCGGCGTGGATGGGGGCAGTTTTGTAAGGGGTAACTCGATGCAGATACTGCGTTTGGCGATGGTGTTCGGTCTTGCGGGGCCGGTTTATGCGGATGGATCTTTGGGGATCACAGGGGCGTCGGCCTCGCTTGGGTATGCTCAGGATGAGCTGGGCGTCTGGCAGGTTGAGGCCGCGGCGGCTGTGGTTGATGTGGCGGTCACGGCGGCGCATGGGGTGCAGCTTGGATTGCGGTACGCCGACACGGTTTCGGGGGCTGCGGGGGCGGTTGAGGGGCATGTTTATTTGTCTCCCAACGACAGCCAAAAATACGGGCTCTTTGTAACGCTGAGCGATCTGGACGGGCGGGCGCTTCGGTGGGGCACGTTTGGGGGCGAGGGGATTGTTTCGCTAGGCTTGGATACGGTGGCCGAGGTTCGGGCCGGGATCGGGTATGCGGATGATGGGCTGGACTTCATCTTTGCGGGCGCCGGGCTTGCACGGGCTGTGTCGGATAATCTGCTGCTGGAGGCGGCGCTTGATCTGGCGGACTTTGATGAACCGGGGCTTCGGGCGCTGTCTTATGAGGCGAGCGTTCGGGCGAATTATCATCCTGATGGCGCGGCTTTTGGGGGGTATATCTCGCTCACGCAATCGGGGTTTTCTGGGCCGGATGAGATGGACGGCGAGACGCGGATTGGGGTGGGGATCAGCCTTGAAATCGGGTCCGTTGGTGGGGCGGATGTTGGCTCTCGAATTTTTCGCGGGAACGATCCTGTGGCGCCGCTTTTGAGACGTGGGATTTGGTAGGTTTTGAAGTGTCCAAGGTTGGACAGGTGCTTAAG
>JALZWD010000270.1 GCA_023300365.1 Flavimaricola sp.
ACCGCGCCTCGCACTAGAGGACGTGCGGCATCCGTGCTAGCGTTGCGCCCTGACCAACTGCCAAGGTATGCGCATGTCCGAGCTTAAGATCCAATGCCCCAAGTGTTCCAATGAAATCGAACTGACCGAGCAATTGGCAGGGCCGATGTTGGCCGATCTGAAAGCATCGTTTGACGATCAATTGGCCAAGCAAGAGGCCCAGACCCAACAGGCCATTGCCGCGGCCCAAACCCAAGCAAACGCAGCAGCCAAAGCCGAGGCCGCCACCGAGCAAGCCGCCCTACAAGACCGGATCAAGGCCCAAGATCAAAAACTGCGCGCAGCCCAAGCAGCACAGGCCGCGGCCCTTAAGCGCGAACAAGAGCTTAACGATAAAGAAGCCGAGATGGAGCTTAACCTGCAAAAGATGTTGGCCGCCGAACGTCCCGCATTGGCCGAAAAGCTGGCGCGCGACGCGGATGAAAAGGCCGGGCTCAAGCTGGCCGAGCAGGCGCAGATCATGGAAGGCATGAAACGACAGATTGAGGCCCTCAAACAAAAGTCCGAGCAAGGCTCGATGCAGACCCAAGGCGAGGCGGCAGAAATCATCCTTGAAGATACTTTGGCCGCAGCCTTTGCAGTCGATACATTTCTACCTGTGGCCAAAGGGGTCAGCGGCGCAGATGTACGCCAAGACGTGGCCGGGCCAAGCGGCACCGCGGGCAGCATTCTATGGGAAAGCAAACGCACCAAAAACTGGACCGCCGGGTGGCTCGCCAAATTGCGCGACGACCAACGCGCCTCGGGGTGCGAAGTGGCGGTGATCACAACCCATGCCCTGCCCGAGGGTATCGATAGCTTTGGTCTGGTGGATGGTATTTGGGTCTGCGCGCCCCGCTATGCTGTGCCTTTGGCCACGTCGCTACGGCAAGGCCTGATTGATATCGCCGGGGCCAAAGGGCGCGCGATGGGGCAAGAAACCAAGATGGAGATGATCTATGATTACCTCACCGGCACACAGTTCAAACAACGGGTCGATGCAATTGTTGAACGCTTTGAAGATATGCAAGACAACCTGCGCAAAGAACGCATTTTCATGGAGAAACAGTGGGCCTTGCGATCCAAACAAATCGATTTGGTCATCGGCTCAACCGTCGGCATGCACGGCGATCTCCAAGCAATTGCAGGGCGCTCAATGCCCCAAATCGAGAGCGTCGAAGGACTCTTGACCAATACACAAAACGGCAACGACAGCGATTGAGGCAATCTGCGGCCTGATTGCCTGCGCCAAAATGCCTTTTCGTGCCCTGCGCACACATCAGATGGCGGTAATCCCACGCCATCTACACGTTTACTTGCATATTGAAAATAAACCCGCGAACTAGCCTTGCACCCATTCGGCAACCAAAGCTAAACTGGGCGACTAAGTAGAGTGCCGGTTGCAAACGCAGGCCGCACCTCTGGGGAGACAAGGATTGATCGACTTTTTTGGACTTTGCATCGTAATCGCAAGCTACGCGCTTGTCGCAAAACGGCTCTCTTCGACGATCATAACCGCGCCGATGATCTTTCTTGGCTTGGGCGTCCTATTTTCGATAACCGGAACGATGGCACACGAAACCAGCCATGCGCTTTTACATCCGGTGGCCGAGGTGACGCTGGTTATTCTTCTCTTTAATGATGCGGCCCAAACCGACTTTGCAGCCCTCCGGCAGCGCTTTGTCTGGCCAATGCGCATGCTGGTGATTGGACTGCCTTTGGCAATCTTGCTTGGCACGCTTGCTGGTACGGTGTTTTTTCCCGAGTGGTCGTTTGTGGCGGTGGCGTTGATGGCCGCGATCCTTGCGCCGACCGATGCGGCCCTTGGGCAGGCGGTTGTATCAAACGAAGCGGTCCCGATAAGGCCCCGACGGGCCTTGACCGTCGAAAGCGGGCTGAACGATGGGCTTGCCTTGCCCATCATTTTGTTCTTCGCCGCCCTCGCCGCCGCAACCGAGGCCCAAGACGGCGCAGTTTGGCTTGTGTTTGGCGCCAAACAAATCCTGCTTGGCCCATTGGTTGGCGGGATTATCGGTTATATTGGTGGCCGGGCATTTTTATATGCCAAGTCCGCAGAAACAACATCAGAGGTTTATGAAGGTATCGGCGCCCTTGCCTTGGCTGGCGCGGCATATCTTGGCGCCATCGTGATTGGCGGAAATGGATTTATTTCGGCATTCGTTGCGGGCCTTGCTTTTGGGGTCGTCATCAAAGGGGCGTGCAAGTTTGTCTATGAATTCACCGAAAGCGAGGGCCAATTGCTGACCTGGGCTGCGTTCTTTTTGCTCGGTGCCGCGTTGGTCCCCGAGGCGGTAGCCCATCTCACTTGGCCAATGCTGGGCTTTATCCTCCTAAGCCTGTTTGTTGTCCGCCCACTGGCAATTTGGATATCCCTAATTGGCACAGATGCCCAAACCGTCACCAAGCTGTTCTTCGGCTGGTTTGGCCCTCGCGGCCTTGCGACGGCCCTTTTTGCCCTCTTGGTTGTCGAAAATTTGCCTCATGCTTTAGGAGAAGACATATTGCATCTCGCAATTAACGCCGTATGGATCAGTGCGCTTGCGCATGGGATCACCGCCGCGCCCGGTGCCCGCTGGTATGCGGCAATCACCAATCGAATGGCGCCGAGCGCCGAGACGAGCCCTATCACTAGACCCTCAGAGGAAGCCCAATGACCAAGACATCGATCTACAAACTCAGCGAGCTCGCTGACCGCAAACCCGAATATGCGATCGTGGGGGAAGTCGATCTTGTGGTTGTGCGGTTTGATGACGAAATATCTGTCTTTTATGGCCGCTGCTTGCACCGTGGCGCCTTGATGTCGGATGGCCACGTGCGCGGCAATGATCTGATCTGTGGTGTGCACAATTGGGATTATCGCCTCGACAGCGGCGTGTCGGCCTATGCCAATGATGAAAAGCTGCCCAAGTTTAAATCATGGGTCGAAGGCGACGATATTTGCGTCGACGCAGATGAGATCAACGCATGGGGCCTGGCCAACCCACAGCCTTACAACCGGGATGCCTATTTGGGTCTTTATGCCGATCCCAGCCACGGCACCGATGCAGAACCCTACAATGGTCTGATCCAGCGCTATGCCAAACAGGGGCTGTCGAAAACCGGCCATCACGGCGTTGTGGACTCAATGGGTGTGCCAAGAAACGAATTGCCCGATTGGGACGACATTCAATTGCTGACGGCACAATTGGCCAAACCACCTCTCCTCGATGACGATGCGGTGGGAACCGAGGTTGTGATCGGGCCAAATGCGCAAAAGCCCCTCAAGCTTAAGATCCCGCTCTTTGTGTCGGACATGAGCTTTGGCGCACTGTCGGAATCCGCCAAGGTCGCCTTGGCACGCGGTGCGGAATTGGCCGGTACAGGCATTTGTTCGGGCGAAGGCGGCATGCTGCCCGAAGAGCAGGCCGAGAATTCTCGTTATTTCTACGAATTGGCCTCGGGGCGGTTCGGCTTTAGTTGGGATAAATTGGACAAGGTCCAAGCCTTTCATTTCAAAGGTGGCCAAGGGGCCAAAACGGGCACAGGCGGGCATTTGCCCGGCAACAAAGTCCAAGGCAAAATCGCAGAAGTTCGCGGCCTTGAGCCTGGCACATCGGCGATTTCGCCCCCGCGTTTCCCCGAATGGACCGAAACCAGCCAGATCAAGGAATTCGCCG
>JALZWD010000271.1 GCA_023300365.1 Flavimaricola sp.
TGACAGGCCCCGGAGGCACAGACGCCACCGTGATGGCGCAGATTGATACCGGCCTTGCCGATATGCCAACAAGCGGCAGCCTTGTGGCCGACATTGGTGATCTGTCCGCATTTTCGCGCCTCGCGGGGCAGGCTCTTGAAGGGGCGATCACCGCCGAGATCGATGGCAATATCGAAAGCCTCGCTGATGCCCTCAATAGCCCGTTTGACGCACTTTATGCAGTGACCGCACGCGATGTGGCGGGCTTGGGGCGTCAACTAAACGGCCGTGTCGCGGCCCAAGGGGTCGCTGGGCGCGATATGGATGGCGAATTGATGATCGACACCCGCGTCGAGGCCCCCGGCGACGCGGACATAACCCTTGCCGCCCGCCTGACACCTGAGGGTGTCGTGACAACCGATCTGAGCGCCGATATTGGCGATATCGCGGCCTATAGCGATCTGGCGCAACTTCGTTTGGCAGGGGCTTTGCGCACGCGGATCACAGGCATGGCGCAAACGGACCTCAGCCTGTTTGACCTAGATTTCGATCTGGCGGGCGAAAACCTCGACGTGGATGGCACCGCCCTGACAGGCGGAATTGATCTCACTGGCACGGCGCGCCGCGATGCCAGCGGCGAGACGGACCTGCGCCTGTCGGGCACAGCACCGGGCAACACCACACTGAGCCTTGCCGCCCAAGGCCTCGAGACGGTGCAAACATCGCTTGAGATTTCGACAGGCAATATTGGGGCCTATGCAGGCCTTGTTGGACAGCCGCTTGCGGGAGCCGTTTCGGCCACGATTTCGGGCCCAGTAACCCTTGCCAGCGGCAGCTTTGACCTTGCCATTGCGGGGCAAACCACCAACCTTGACCCCGGCATTGAGGCCGCGACATCGCTTTTGCGGGGCACGGGTACGCTTGCGGGCCAAGTGAGGCGCACGGCGGATGGCGGCCTGACGGCGCAAGGGGTGTCGGTGCGCTATCCCAATTTCAATGTCACTGGCGATCTGTCGCAAGACAGCAGCGGCGGTTTTGGCCAATTTGACCTCGGGCTAACGGATCTGGGCCTTTTTGTTCCAGATTTTCCCGGCCCAGCTACCGCGCGTGGCACGGCGCAGATTTTGCCGCAGGGCGGCTTTCGATTGGAAATCGCAGCAACGGGCCCGGGCGCGATTGCTGCGGATGTCGCGGGCGATATTGCGGCCGATGGCACGCTTGACCTCGCGATTAACGGCACGGCCCCGCTTGGCCTTGCCAACAGCTTTATTGAGCCAAACACGCTGTCTGGCCTCAGCCGGTTTGACATGCGGGTTGCGGGGCCGCCAGAGATTGGCTCTTTGACCGGAACATTGCGGCTTGAGGACGGGCGTTTCGCGGCGCCCTCGGTGCGTCAGGCCTTGGACAATATCGAAGGCAGCGTTGTTCTGACCGGGCAGTCCGCCCAGCTCAATATCGGCGGAAATCTCTCCGACGGCGGGCGGATCACGGTCAGCGGGCCGGTGGCCCTGAGCAATGGGTTTGAGGCCGGACTTCAGATCGCGGGCGAGGGTCTGATACTGCGCGACCCGACGCTTTATGAAACATCTGTCGATGCTTTGGTCAGCGTGACAGGGCCGCTTGTTGGGGGCGCGGTGATTGGGGGTGATATCAATCTTGGGCCAACTGAAATTCAAGTCCCCTCTTCGACGGCAAGCACGCTTGGGGCGCTGCCGCAGGTGACGCATGTTGGTGCGGGCGGTCAGGTTCGGCAGACTTTGGGGCGCGCGGGGCTGAGCGTTGGGGGTGTCGAGGTTGCGACGGGTGACGGCGGTTCTGGTGGCGCGGTCTATAATCTTGATCTGCGGATCAATGCGCCGGCACGGGTGTTTATTCGTGGGCGCGGTTTGGATGCCGAGTTGGGCGGTCAGCTTGAGATCACTGGCACGACAGATCAGGTTATTCCGATCGGGGAATTCCAACTGATCCGCGGGCGGATTGATATCCTTGAGCAACGGTTTGACCTGACCGAGGGGGGGGCGTTTCTTCAGGGCGACTTTGATCCCTTTATCCGGCTGGTGGCGACAACAGAGGCGCGCGATGGAACCGAGGTCAGCATCATTGTTGAGGGCCCGGCAACCGAGCCTGAGGTGACGTTTGAGAGCAGCCCTGAGTTGCCGCAAGATGAGATCCTTTCGCGGCTTATCTTTGGGCGTGACTTGTCGGATATCTCACCGCTTCAGGCGATCCAACTGGCCGCCGCAGTCAGCACGCTGGCGGGGAGTTCGAGCGGCGGGTTGTTGTCGGATTTCCGGCAAAACCTTGGGCTTGATGATCTTGATATCACCACCGATGATGATGGAAATGCCGCCGTGCGTGCCGGGGCTTATCTGAGCGAAAATGTGTATACGGACGTTACGGTGGGGTCGGAAAATACCGAGATCAACCTCAACCTTGATCTGACCGATGATATCACCGTCACAGGCTCGACCGGGACGGATGGTGGGACGTCAATCGGGATCTTTTTCGAGCGGGATTACTAGGATTTGAGGGATGTCCACGTTTGGACCAATTTTATGTCATTGATTTTATTTAGTTAAAGTATGAATGCGTTGTTAGGGTTAATGGCG
>JALZWD010000272.1 GCA_023300365.1 Flavimaricola sp.
TATGAGTAATTAGGATGATGGTTTTGCCTTCTTCCTTAAGGCGGCCCAAAATACGAAAGAGCTGATCCGCCTCGGCGGGTGTTAGGACGCCAGTTGGTTCATCAAGGATGAGAATTTCGGCTCGCCGATACAGCGCCTTTAGGATTTCGACACGTTGCTGCATGCCTACGCCAATATCTTCGATAACTGCGTCGGGTTCGACGTTTAGCTCATATTCATCCGATAGAGCTGCCAGTTCTCGCCTTGCGCGGGCCAGTGAGGGCTTTAGCAAGGCGCTGTCCTCTGCGCCAAGAACAATGTTTTCGAGGACGGTAAAGTTCTCGACCAGTTTGAAGTGTTGAAACACCATGCCAATGCCTGCGGCAATCGCGGTTTGGCTGTCTGTGATGTTTTTCTTGGTGCCATTGATGAACACTTCGCCAGCGTCGGCTTTGTAAAAGCCATAGAGAATGCTCATCAGCGTGGATTTTCCGGCGCCGTTTTCACCGATGATTCCGTGGATTGTACCGGGCATCACGCGGATGGAGATATCTTTGTTGGCTTGAACTGGCCCAAAGGATTTGGAAATGCCTTTAAGTTCAATAGCGGGAGGGGTCAATCAGGTGCTCCCATACCAACGAAACCGATAAGGCGCGTGATCTTGCCCGCATCATCTAGATCGGCGGTATATTGGCCCCATTGGGAATGATCGCCTGCGCCAAATTGCACTGTTGCGCGGGCAAAGCCCAAGGTTGTGCTTATCGCCGCGACAGACACAGGCATGCCCGGTGCCATTTTAGAGAATTGGCCGACATAACTGGCGACATCATCTGCAGATGTTAAGGCCGCTTCCGTGCGAGGGTCCGCGTAAAGAATTGTGCTGCCAAGGCTACCTCGCACTTGCGCATCGCGTGCTGTGTCATCTTCGATCGCCCACGCTGTAAAAAAAGCATTGATTGCTTCCGTCATTTGTTCGTCCCCCCTGAAATTATCGCAAAAGGCCGCGCCGATCGGTCAGCGCGGCCCCATGTGTTCTTAGCCTGAGACCTGTGGCTTAGAATTCAAGTGCAGGGCAGGTTTCGTCAGACATATAGTCATGCACAGCCAAGCTGCCGGAAGTGATCGAGGCCGCAGCGCCATCGACGGCTGCTTGCATTTCTGCACTGACGAGCTCGGCATTAAACTCATCGAGGGCATAGCCAACACCACCGTTTTCGATACCCATGACGTTAAAGCCCGTTTCAACCGCACCGCCCGCGCTCATCGCCTCATAAACGGCGTTATCGACGCGTTTGAGCATCGAGGTGAGGACTTGGCCCGGGTGCAGATAGTTCTGGTTGGCGTCAACGCCGATCGACAAGATCCCTTCATCTGCAGCGGCTTGCAGCACACCGACACCCGTACCGCCTGCGGCGGCAAACACAACGTCAGAACCTTGACCGATTTGGCTTAAGGTCAGTTCAGACCCTTTGACCGGGTCGTTCCATGCTGCGGGCGTAGTACCTGTCATGTTGGCGATCACTGTCGCATCCGGGCTTACAGCCATGACACCTTGTGCATAGCCACATGCAAAGCGGCGAATTAGTGGAATATCCATGCCACCGACAAAAGATACAACGTCAGTTTCCGAGGCCATTGCGGCCATCATGCCAACGAGAAATGAACCCTCGTGCTCATTGAACACGACCGAACGGACGTTTGGCGCATCAACAACCATGTCGATGATCACAAAGCTCAATTCCGGATATTCAGGTGCCACAACGGACAAAGGCGTGGCCCAAGAGAAGCCAGCCATGATGATCGGATTATTGCCAGCTTCTGCGAAGCGACGGATCGCCTGTTCGCGCTGCGCATCGGATTGAATCTCAGTTTCGTCGAACGAACCGCCGGTCTCTTCGGCCCACCGCTGCGCACCGGTAAAGGCGCTTTCGTTGAAGGATTTGTCGAACTTGCCGCCAAGATCAAAGATCAGGGCCGGGTCAGCGAATACGGCACCGGTCGACAGGGCCAGAAGCGACGCTGCCGCGGCTGTGGATTTGAGGATTGTCATGGATCGTCTCCCAGGGTTTTGTTTTGAAAGGATCTCGGATGCCCTTTCTTTGTTTTGCGAGCCGACGCTGTTGGCCGGATCATCTGTTGATAAGGCAATGCAGGGCGGGGCGGGTCAACCGCTTTTTTTTACATATCGTTTGCACGGCAAGACAAAAAATAGAGTGAATTGCCGCCAGCAAGCAGACAAATGGGAGGGCTAGTCCACGGTTTTTCGCAAAACTAGGGCATTTGTCGCGGGGCCGCTTGTATGGACGTAATAGCCTCTTCTTAACCCAATTTGGCGGTATGCGCAGCTATGATACAACGCACGAGCTGCGGAGTTGGTTTCATCAACTTCTAGAAAAATCGATTGAACGGAACCGCGAATCTTTTGCTCTAAAGCGGTGAGCACATCCTTTGCACGCCCTCGCCGGCGAAAATCAGGATGTGTCGCAAGGGTTAAAATTTCGACTTCATCAATGGTTTTTTGGGCGATAAGGAAACACGTGCCATCCCCTATGCATTGAGCGCCGTTGTTGCCAATAATATCTGCAATCTCTTTGGCAGTCCAAGGGCGCGTATGAGGAAAGGCAGCAGCATATGTCGCAGCTAGCTCTTTTGGATCGGGCGTCATAGAATAGTTTGAGGAGGCGTATCACGTGACGGGGCGGCGTCAGGTGGCTTGATATAAAGTGGTGCCGGACGGTCATCGCTCAACGCTCCGGTTGCCCATTTGTTCACCGCTATTTGCAGTAACATGGTAGGGGTGTGTTCTGGGACAAGCTTACGTTCGATTGGAATTACACGATGTTCGTAGAGTGCGGCTATTTCGGGGGCATTTGGTCCAATTACCTGCGTGTCAGGTGGTAATTTAATGATGGCAGGTGCATGGCTAATGACGAATGCTTGTCCGCTTGGCTGCGCGTTTTCGAAAAGTTGTGCATAGCTCGCCCCTCGCGGTGCCGGAAGGCAGACCAATTGCGTCTGACTTTCGGCCAAAGGATCAGGTCCAAGCAGAGATTCAAAATTTGTCACGGGAAGGACAGGGATTCCCAGACCCAGTGCGAGGCCCCTTGCCGCCGAAACGGAGATCCGAATGCCGGTAAAGTTGCCGGGCCCAATACCAACTGCCAGAGCATCGAGGTCAGACCAGGTAAGGCCCTGGTCCGCAAGCAACTCCTCGAGCATCGGGACAAGGTTTTCAGCCTGCCCCTTTGGCATTTGTTCGAACCGGGTCGTGACGTCGCCGCTCGTTTGATGAAGCCCAATCGCACAATACGGGCCTGACGTATCAAACCCGAGGATGTTGCAGGTGTTGGCCGGGGAGGGGGGGCGATGGCTCGGCATTTATGCCGCCGCGGCTGCAGCGTTCAATGCATCCCGCTCATAGCAACGGACACAAGAAACGATCTTTGGCCTCGCAATTGCACCCATCGAGCTTGGCCCGCAGTCGAAGCGGCCACCAACGGTTGCCAGTTTAGGCGGCAACAGGGCGCACCTCGATCACCTCCGGGATATAATGCCGAAGAAGATTCTCGATGCCCATCTTCAGCGTCATTGTTGATGAAGGGCAGCCTGCACATGCACCCTGCATCTGAAGATAAACAACGCCGCGGTCAAAGCCGTGAAACGTAATGTCGCCGCCGTCCTGTGCCACCGCTGGACGGACGCGAGTATCCAAAAGCTCTTTAATTTGGTCCACAACGGGACCATCCTCACCCTCATGATCTTTGTGGCCCGAGGCGGCTTGCTGGCCTTCGATCACCGGCTGGCCGGATTGATAATGCTCCATGACGGCGCCGAGGATCGCTGGTTTGATATGATCCCATTCAGTGCCGTCAGTTTTTGTTACCGTTACAAAGTCGGCTCCGAAAAATACTGCTGCGACACCTGAGACAGCAAATATCCGGCGCGCCAATGGCGAGGTTTCTGCCGCTTCGGCTGTGGGAAAGTCGGCGGTGCCCATCTCTAGGACAGTCTGTCCAGGAAGAAACTTGAGCGTCGCGGGATTTGGGGTCGATTCTGTTTGAATAAACATAAGCCTCAGCCTCTTTGGTTCAGCTCAAAATATGTGACTTCAAAGGAGAGATGTCAATCTTTTAGAATTGTTCTAAGAAGGAGAAGGGGCCACCAAATAGGCGCCCCTTCAAGGGAGAAATTGGAAATCGACGCGCTACCGCTTGTCACGACACTTAGCGCCGAACGTCATACTCGCGTGACGCAACGACCTGACCGTTGACGCGGAGGATTGCGACGACGTCAACGCTCGGACGGAAATTAACGTTTACACGCACATTGCTATTCGCACCGGCATGAACCCGTCTTGTGCCCAACAAGCGGCCAAGACGATTGCCTTTATCCTGGTATATTTCGACGACACCATCGCCTTCAGAACGAACAACACCGAGTTCAAGCACGTTGTCGTTGTCGAGCGAATACATGAATTGGAAGTAGCTTTCGGCGGACGCAGATGTGCCCATTACTGCAACGGTCGCGGCGGCCATGAGTGCAATCTTGACGGACATTTTGATATTCCTTTGCTTCTTCGTTGTCTGCTGCGGGATGTGTTCCCGGCGTTACTCTGGGTATGTTGTAGCCAATTGTGGCCGAATGGAAAGGCTTGAAACATCACAAAAAATGACGCTTGGGTGTCGCCGTGCTGGTTGCGTTTATTGCGAAGGGCGCGCGTCTGATTTTTGGTCGATTATCCCCACCGCGCTGATCGATCAAAGGATGAAGCCTAGCGTACGATACGTCACAACTATTCAGAAAACCTAGCAAAATCGAGTTCAGACGCTTTTGTTAGTAGTGAAGAAATTTCGGGATAACCGTGCCAGCGTGAGGAATTGAAGCGGATAAGTGCTCATTTTGCTGACTTGGCGGCGCGCGGACAGGGGCCAGTGTGACAACGAACTGCTCTTGTTGTTTTCATAACTTTGCGCGTGGCACGTCGTCTTAAGTTATCGCCTCAAGGCGTTCTTTCGACATATCTCCCGGGACAATCGTGATTGGGACGGGCAGTGATCCAGACTGGCGCGTCAGTTGCGTAACCAAAGGACCGGGGCCGGCAGTTTCGGTGCCAGCGCCTAAAACCAGAACCCCGATGTCAGTATAATCGGCAACTTGGGCAATAATCTCGGGTACAGGTTCACCTTCGCGAATAATAAGTTCTGGATTCACATTTTGTTTGTCGCGCATCCATTTCGCAAATACTTCAAAATGCGCCTGCACACGCTCGCGCGCTTCTTCACGCATAAGCTCTCCGACACCAATCCAATGGTTGAATTCATCGGGCGGAATTATGGCCAGTACTTGGACGCCGCCGCCTGTATGGGATGCGCGCATCGCGGCAAATCGCATCGCATTGAGGCATTCTCTGCTATCATCCAATACGACAAGAAATTTGCGCATAGTCCACTCCTTTGCCGCAAAATTTGCCGCATCGTATTATAGTGGCGGATACGGTGATGGCTGGCAACTGCGTTCGTCATCTCGCATAGGCGCAAACAGCAATACCCTTTGTTGGTGCGACTTCGCGCGTCCGTGAAACAGAGCAGCGTTTGTTGCTATCTTCGCGATGAGGGGGCTTGCGTCTCTCTTTAAAAGCTCTCGGGGGGGCTGGAGAGGATGGCTGTTTTCCATCCCCCAAGGGATACCTAGCGAATGTCATAGTCACGGGTTGCAACTATTTGGCCATCCACTTTCAAGATCGCAATCACGTCGAAGTTGGGTCGGAAATTGACGTTTACACGCACGTTAGCGTTCGGACCGGCGTGAATTTGCTCGGAGCCCAACAATGCGCCGACTCTACCGCCGTGATAGTCATAGATTTCAATCACGCCATCCCCAACCGAGCTTACCGTCCCAAGCTCGAGCACCGTGTCTTCATCGAGACTCTTTTGGTAGGATATAAAGCTGTCAGCGTTGGCAGACGAGCCAATGATCGCAATTGCGGCGGCAGCGATTGTTGTGAGTTTAATAGACATGTTAACGGGCCTCCTCGTTTTTTTCAGTTCGTTGCGGAGCGCATTTCCGCTCTGGATGAGAAAGAGATGTGCACTCATTTCCGAGAAAAAAGAGAGTGAAACATCACGAAAAATTAGGATGTCGTGTGAAAACAGAGGGTTGAAATGTCAGGTAGAACGCCACCCCAGTAGTTTTTTGCATTTTGCACGGATATTTTTTGCACTCGCGCGCAGAATGTTGCGAACCGCGTTACAGCGCTTCACGGACTACGTGGTGGTTTTTTCAGACGGCAAAAAATCCTTGGCCCAATGGCACCGTTTCGTCGCGCCAACGTGAGCGAATGTAAGGTTTCAAATAGCTTAAATAGGGTAAACAGTAGAAACCTGCCCGAGAAGATATTTCCACGGCAATATCCACTGTTAGTTGCTGCGATCAATTGTGGGCCAACGTGAACGCAACAGGTCACTCGTTTGGTATTTGGCGTCGCAAACAGAAGGTTTGTTGTTTAACCGCGCAAGAGCCCGACAATATCATATGTTCGCTCCAGAACTGGATTGGCGATCTCACGGGCTTTTTGCGCCCCTTGGGCCAAGGTCCGGTCGATTTCGGCGGGATCGTTCATAAGGCGTTTCATCTCGGTCGATATTGGCGCCAATTTGGCAACGGATAGGTCGGCTAGGGCGGGTTTGAATTTTCCCCACCCGGCTCCGGCATATTCTGTTATGACGGCCTCGGGTGTTCGGTCATCAAGCGCGGCATAGATATCAATCAGATTGCGTGCCTCGGCGCGACCGGCCAGATCATCAAGATTGTCAGGCAGCGGCTCGGGGTCGGTTTTCGCTTTCTTGAATTTTTTAACCAACGTATCGGCGTCATCGAGCATGTTAATCCGCTCCATATCGCTTTCACCGCTTTTCGACATCTTTTTCGTGCCATCTCGAAGGTTCATCACACGCGTTGCGGGGCCATCGATGACTGGCTCGGTGAGGGGAAAAAACGCCTCTCCAAAATCGTGGTTGAACTTTGAGGCAATGTCACGCGTCAGTTCGACATGTTGCTTTTGGTCTTCGCCGACCGGAACGTGCGTTGCATGATACAGCAAAATGTCGGCGGCCATCAAAGATGGATAGGCATAAAGGCCGAGTGATACCTTTTCCGCGTTACTCCCGGCTTTGTCTTTGAACTGGGTCATCCGGTTCATCCAGCCGACGCGGGACACGCAGTTGAATATCCAACCAAGTTCGGCATGCGCAGAGACTTGCGATTGATTGAATAGGATGGACTTTGACGGGTCGATCCCTGACGCAATCATGCCAGCCGCGATTTCGCGGGTACCATCTCGAAGCTCGGCCGGGTCTTGCCACACGGTGATCGCATGAAGATCTACCACGCAATAAACGCTTTCCATCTGTCCTTGCATATCAACCCAGCGCTTGATCGCTCCAAGATAGTTGCCAAGCGTCAAGCCACCAGAGGGTTTGATGCCGGAAAAGACGCGTGGAGTAAAAGTGGGCGCGGTCATGTCAGTGGTCCTACTGGCGTTCGGGTGTGTGCTGGCTTACCCATGCCCCACAGTATCGTCAACCAAAGGCCAGCAGTCGTGTCCCAAGAGCACCCATTCAATTCTATTCCACCGATCGTGATTGTTTTGGCGGGGGCGGTTTTCGCGATTGAGGCTGTGTTCTCATTGGCGGATGCCGGAGTGTTGGGCGGGCGTGCAGGGATCGGTTGGCGTGTGGCGGCATTTCAGGATTACGGCTTTAGCCCCGGGGTTTGGGAGCTTGTCGCTGAGCGCGGTATATGGGCCAGGGAGTATCTCAGCCGTTTCGTGACATATGCCTTTGTTCACCACGACTTTACCTCGGCTATATTTGGTGGAGCGATGCTGTTGGCATTGGGGAAATTTGTGGGTGACCTGTTTCATTGGGCGGCCGTCGCGGCGGTTGCTCTTGGGTCATGTGTCGGTGGCGCGGCGGTATTTGGAGCGATGGCGCCGGGCAATCCGCCACTTCTTGGTGCCTATCCAATGGTCTACGGCATGATCGGAGCCTTTACTTATATAACATGGTTTCGGCTGGGTCAGCTTGGGCAAAACCAATTGCAAGCCTTTCGTTTGATCGGGTTTTTGCTTGGTCTTCAATTGGTGTTTGGCTTGCTGTTCGGAGGCGGGCTGACGTGGATTGCGGATTTATCCGGATTTTTGGTCGGGCTCTTTATCGCGCCTTTTGTTGCCCCCGGTGGGTGGGCATCCTTTTTGCGGCGCATGCGCCAACGATAAAAGATCGGTAGTGCGTAGGGCCCGCTACTTCTTGAGCGCGCGCCTGAACTCAGACAGTTGGAACGCTCCAAGAACTTGGCCGATGGAGAAATAGCTGGCTATGCCAATGGAAATCAAAACTGCCAACGCTGGGTACCGCAAGGTCGGTGCAAATAAGAACGGCGTCATCACCGCGCTCGTGATCCACAGCACAAAACCCATTGCGAGTGCGGCCAGACAAATGCGCCAAATGCGCCGTTTAAATCGAATGTCCAACTCCGAGGCTGTACCCATACCGCGCGCGCCGCGCCACAAAAGCACGACCATTACCCAACCTGCGATTGTAGTTGCAAATGCCGCTGCGACATAGCCGATGAACGTGGACAAACCAATTGCAATCACAGCGTTAACGAGCATTGCAACAAGCGCATATTGGAACGGCCTGCGCGTATCTTCGCGCGCAAAAAACAGCGGTTGTAGGGACTTTTGCAAGACAAACGCTGGCAGACCAAGGCCATAAATCATCACCGCGAGCGCTGTTGAAGCTGTGTCGTCGGCCGAAAAAGCGCCCCGCTCGAACAATACCGAAACCAACGGAATGGCGACGACAAGTAAAGCCACTGCAGCGGGGATCGTCAGCGCAAGACTCAGCTCCAAGGCGCGATTAAACGCATCACGTCCACCTTCTTGGTCTTGTGCGGCAAGACGGCGGGAAAGATCAGGTAGTAAAACAACACCGATGGCAATCCCAACAACCCCAAGAGGGAGTTGATACAGGCGATCAGCATAAGACAGCCACGCTACTGCGCCGTCAAAAAAGCTCGCAACTTGTCGACCAACAAGCAGGTTGACTTGAACCACACCGCCAGCAAGCGCTGCAGGCGCCGCAATGATCGCAAGTCTCTTGAGGTCTGGGGTCAAATGTGGACGGGCAATCCGTAGAGGATAGCCGGCACGTTTGGCTGCGAACCAAACAAGCGCCAATTGCGCAATTCCTGCCAATGGAACCGCATAGGCCAGAGCCGAACCAATGTCTGCTTCGCGGGCCTCTGGTGTGGTGAAATACGCACCCAAGAGCATCGAGAGTACAAAGATGATGTTCAACAAAACGGGCGCGGCTGCCGCGGCCATAAATCGGCCCGTAGCATTTAACACTCCCGAAAGAAGCGCTGCCAAAGAAATAAACAGTATGTATGGAAAGGCCCAGCGGCCATAGAAAACAGCCAAGCCAAACCGATCATCGTCGACGAAGCCGCTTGCCATCAACCAAACCAAGCCCGGCATGAAAATTATTCCCAAGACAGTAAAGACAGTCAGGATAAAAGCCATGCCAACAAAGGCATCCTGCGCAAATTTGTGGGGATCGTCCTTGGCCTCTAGTTTCTTCGAAAACATGGGCACAAAGGCCATATTAAACGCGCCTTCGGCAAAGAAGCGGCGGAACATGTTTGGCAATGAAAAGGCCACCAGAAAAGCCTCAGCGGTAGGGCCTGTGCCCAGATACGCGGCAATCATGATGTCACGCACAAATCCCATGACCCGACTAAGCAGGGTCCAAAGACCAACGGTAACAAAACCTGCTATCAGCGAAATGGGTTTCAACGGGGCGCTCGCGGCCAAGGACTAATTCGATGTGGGGTTTAACGGGTTTGAAGCCGAGGGGGAAGGCGGACGGTCTTTTGGTGACGTTGCGGCGCAGTTTAGCCGCCAAGCATGCCGTCTTCGGCCCAAGGGACGAGGAAATTTGCGACACCTGCGCCAAAACCTTCGAGGTCTTGGCCCGCAGACAGTGAAAACGTCTCCGTCCGTCCGTTACCAAATTGAGTATTACCAGTGATATGCGAGATGATGTCGCCAAAAATGAATTGGCCTACGTCGCCGTGCGAGAACCCATTGGTTTGTGTCTCCGTGACAAAATCCGGATTTTCAAACATCACAAAGAAGTCGTCGCCGTGCGCGATACCATCAAAAAAATATTCACCACGGCTGTTGGTGTTGGCGACGGCCAACGCAACCGCGCCTTGAAAGAGCGTAACAGTCGCATTCGCCAACCCAAAAGATCCGTCGTCCACACGATTATTGTTATGATCCACAAAATACCGCCCCGAAATCGATGCTGGCGGAGCGGCAACGCGACCGGCGTCGATGTGACGGATGGTTTGCGTCTCGCTGATCGTGAACACGTCTGTATCGCCCGTCATTGTAGAGATTGACGTCGCCACGTCGCTGTCGATGCGACCATCATCGCCTATGTTCAGAGTGGAAAAACCAAAGTTATGCGACAAAGACGATGGGTCTGTGCTGCTGCTTGCATCAAAACGAAGGGTATAACTTTGATTGGGTATCACATCTGAAAAAAGGTAATCGCCTTCGGGGTCAGTGAGGGTCGTTGCGACTACCTCGCCGATATCAACGTTAATCAAAGAAACGGTCACACCCGTGATGCCAGCCTCTGACACATCGTTTAAACCATTTGCATTGCTATCGGCGAAGACACGACCAGAAATGCTCGGCGTTTCGGGTCTCACCAGACTTGCGTTAATCTCCGTCGTCGATGTTCCAAGAGCGATGTCGACGCCTGAAACCAAACCAGAACCCGTGGGATCAACAGTCGAAACTGCGCTGTTTTCAAAGTCGAACCGATGCCCGGAAAAGCTCGGGCCCAATGTTTCTGGGCCTTCGAATGTGAGTTGGTAGCTGGACTCCGGCGGGACCGAACCAAAATCATAGTGGCCATTGGTATCTGTCACGGTGGTTGCAACATCGGTCAGCGCCTCGCCATCAAATAGGGTAACCAGAGCCCCGGCAATTCCCGCCTCATGCGCACCGCGGCTGCCATTGGCGTCTTCGTCAACAAAATAAAACCCGGCAATTGTGGACGGATGAGCATCATAGATAGCCGCGTCGATATCAACAATTTCCTGCTGTTCCGCGATGGAAAACACTGCCGTAGCCCCGACGCCTTCATCAACAATATTCGTTACATCGTGGTCGACGGGTTGACCCATGTCGTTGGTTCTAGGGCTAAAATTATAGCTAAGAAATTCGCCACCCAAACTGGCGGGGTCTTGGAAAAGAATTCGGTAGGTTGCTCCGATTGGGATATCGTGAAATTTATATTCGCCATCCAGCGTGGTTGTTGCTGTTGCGATGATCTGATCGGCAATAGCATCATAAAGATACACGCGTGCCCCAGCGATGCCTGTGCCGCCAAGCTCAAGAGTATAGGTCCCCGAAATCGAATTTGTTTCTGCGGCCGTTGTTGTGACTTCGGAGGCCACATATTGGCGTTGTGCCCATTCAAGATAGAGAGGGTTTAATGTGCCATCATCGACAAACACATATGGATCATG
>JALZWD010000273.1 GCA_023300365.1 Flavimaricola sp.
GGGGCCGGCGCGATGGCCATCGTTGTTCTGGTCCGCCCCGATGTAGGAGCACTGTTGCCCAAGGTCCGTGCGATACTGCCCGAGACCGCAGGGGCCAGCCTTATCGCCGAAGACACGTTGGTCTCGCGCCTGCTCGCCGAGGACAGCTTTCTGCTCCGCCGCGATCTGGTGCCGGTCCTTGAATGCCTTTCCAACCGTAATCTTCCAACCTCTTGGAGGCTCTGAGCCATGCAATTAACCCCTCGCGAAAAAGACAAACTGCTGGTGGCCATGGCCGCCGAAGTGGCCCGCAAGCGGCTGGCCCGTGGCGTGAAGCTCAACCACCCCGAAGCCATCGCTTTGATCACCGATGCCGTGGTTGAGGGGGCGCGCGACGGACGCTCTGTCGCCGATATGATGGAGGCTGGCGGCCATGTTGTAACACGTGCGCAATGCATGGAAGGCGTAGCCGAGATGATCCACGACGTTCAGGTCGAAGCAACCTTTCCCGACGGCACCAAGCTTGTCACCGTCCACAATCCCATTAGGTAGGAGCCCGTTATGATCCCTGGAGAGATTTTTCCCGTAGACGGCACGCTCAACCTTAATGAAGGGACGGATGCCATCACCTTGATCGTTGCCAATACCGGCGACCGCCCCGTGCAAGTGGGCAGCCATTATCATTTCGCGGAGGCCAATCCCGCGCTTGATTTTGACCGCACTGCCGCACGTGGCATGCGGCTTGATATCGCCTCAGGCACCGCAGTGCGGTTTGAGCCCGGACAACGCCGCGAGGTGAACCTGATCCCGTTTGGCGGTGCTCGGCGCGTTGTCGGCTTTAACCAACAGATCATGGGAGACCTGTGATGGCGCGCGACATTCCAAGATCCAGTTACGCCGCAATGTTTGGCCCCACCACTGGCGACAAAGTGCGCTTGGCCGACACCGACCTGATCATCGAAGTTGAGCGTGATCTGACAACCTACGGCGAAGAGGTGAAATTCGGCGGCGGCAAAACCATCCGCGACGGCATGGGCCAAAGCCAGATCACCCGCGCGGGCGGTGCGGTTGATACGGTGATCACCAATGCACTGATCGTCGATCATTCTGGCATCTACAAAGCCGACGTGGCCCTCAAAGACGGGCTTATTCACGCAATCGGCAAAGCGGGCAATCCCGATACGCAATCCGGTGTCGATATCATCATCGGTCCGGGCACCGAGATCATCGCAGGAGAAGGTCGGATCCTCACCGCGGGCGGTATGGACAGCCATATCCACTTCATCTGCCCGCAACAAATGGAAGACAGCCTGCATTCCGGCGTGACCACCTGTTTTGGCGGCGGCACAGGGCCCGCGCACGGCACCCTCGCCACCACATGCACGCCCGGCCCATGGCACATTGGGCGCATGTTGCAGTCCTTCGATGGCATCCCAATGAATATTGGCCTTTCGGGCAAAGGAAACGCAAGCCAGCCCGAGGCACTGGTTGAAATGGTCAACGGCGGTGCTTGTGCGCTTAAGCTGCACGAGGATTGGGGCACCACACCTGCGGCCATCGATTGCTGTCTTGGTGTGGCCGATGACATGGACATCCAAGTGATGATCCACACCGACACGCTCAATGAATCCGGCTTTGTCGAACATACAGTGGCGGCGATGAAAGGCCGCACGATCCACGCTTTCCATACCGAGGGCGCGGGCGGTGGTCATGCGCCAGATATCATCAAAATTTGCGGTGATGCCAATGTGCTGCCGTCCTCAACCAACCCGACGCGGCCCTTCACGGTCAACACCCTCGAAGAACACCTCGATATGCTGATGGTGTGCCATCACCTCGACAAATCCATCCCCGAAGACATCGCCTTTGCCGAAAGCCGTATCCGCCGCGAGACCATCGCCGCCGAAGACATCCTGCACGACATCGGCGCGTTTTCGATCATTGCCAGCGACAGTCAAGCAATGGGCCGTATTGGCGAGGTGCTGATCCGCACATGGCAAACCGCCGACAAAATGAAAAAGCAACGTGGGCGGCTTGCGGATGAAACAGGGGACAACGATAATCTTCGTGTCCGCCGCTATATCGCGAAATACACTATCAATCCGGCTATCGCACAGGGTGTGTCCCATGTGCTGGGCGACATCTCGGTCGGCAAGCGCGCCGATCTGGTGCTGTGGTCGCCCGCTTTCTTTGGCGTCAAGCCAGAGATGGTCTTGATGGGCGGATCCATTGTGGTCGCGCAAATGGGCGATCCGAATGCCTCGATCCCCACGCCACAGCCCGTTTATACCCGCCCAATGTTTGGAGCATATGGCGGCGCTTTGGCGAACTCCTCGATCAACTTTGTCTCTCAGGCAGCGCAGACCGCCAATCTGCGCGACACACTGGGCCTCGCTAAGCAAACCGTCGCGGTCAAGAATACCCGCAACATTGGCAAAGCCGACATGAAGCTTAACGATGCGCTTCCGCATATCGAAGTACATCCCGAAACCTACGAAGTCCGCGCCGATGGCGAATTGCTCACCTGCCAACCCGCCGAGGTTCTGCCGATGGCGCAACGGTACTTCCTGTTTTGATGGTCGATCTTATCAGTCAAACGGTTATGCGTGCGGGCTCTTGGGCCGACCCATTTGATACCTGCGTGCTGCCTTACGAAGAACGTTTGCTGCGCCGCAAAGTTCTGCACACCGCACAGGATGCCTCTTTGCTGGTTGACCTGCCAAAGGCCACAAGCATCGATCACGGCGACGCCTTTGCGCTGACCGACGGCCGCCATATCGAAGTATTGGCCGCCAAAGAGGACTTGCTCCAGATCACCGCTCCCGATTTGCTCGCGCTGGTCTGGCACATTGGCAACCGTCATTGCCCCGCCCAAATCGAGCCGTCCCGTGTGTTAATCCAGCCCGACCACGTCATCCGCGATTTGATGGAACGCCGCGGAGCAACCGTCATCCCTGTGTTCGAACCCTTTACACCCGAAGGCGGCGCATATGGCCACGGGCGCACGCAGGGCCATTCGCACGGGCATGACCATGAACACGGCGATGATGACGGACACGAACACGGTCACAGCCATGACCAATGACGTCTTGACACTCGCGCAATGGCTCTCGCCTGCCTATCCGGTGGGGGCCTTTGCCTATTCCCACGGGCTCGAGGCCGCTATCGACGCCGGTTGGATAGGCGACGCAGATGCATTGCAAGAGTGGTTGACCGATCTTCTAGAAGACGGCAGCGGGCGCAATGATTGCATCCTGCTGCGCGCCGCCCACGCAGAGCAAGCGGCGCTTGAGGACATCAACGCCATCGGACTTGCCTTCGCCGCGGGGTCCGAGCGACAGCGCGAGGCATTGCTCCAAGGTGCAGCCTTTACAAAAACAACCGCCGCCATCTGGGGGGGCAATGCGCCCGAACTGATCTATCCGGTGGCCGTAGGTGCTGCCGCGTCCAAGCTGGGGATTGATCCAACCCTCACCTGTGCGATGTATCTCCAGGCCTTTGTGTCCAATCTCATCGCCGCCGCCCAACGCCTCATGCCACTGGGTCAAACACAAGGCCAAGCAACCCTCATGGCACTTACCCCCATCTGTCAACGTGTGGCCCAGGACACCGCCACGACAACACGGGACGATCTGTCGTCCTGCACCGTTCTCTCTGACATCGCCTCCATGCGGCACGAAACCCAATCCCCAAGGATTTTTAGAACATGACCAAACTCAACGGCCCCCTGCGCGTGGGCATCGGCGGTCCTGTCGGTGCTGGCAAAACCACCCTCACGGCTGCGCTGGCGCGGGTCTTTCACCCTGAATTTTCCATGGGCGTGATCACCAACGATATCTACACACAAGAAGACGCTGAGGCCTTGATGCGGATGCAGGTCCTGCCGCAAGACCGCATCATCGGCGTCGAAACCGGCGGCTGCCCGCA
>JALZWD010000274.1 GCA_023300365.1 Flavimaricola sp.
CGCGGTAAATCGCGGTTTCATCCGCCATCAACACCCCTAGCGCCGATCCCGCATCCGCCGCCAAGAAGTCCGGCCCCGTCGCCAAAACCAGCGGCGTACCATCCGCCCGCGTCAACGTATCCGACGCAATCGCCACAGAGTTCAGCGTCACATTCCCGGTGTTTTGCACCGCAATATCAAAAATCACCGTGTCGCCCGCAATCAAGGGCGCATTGATAATCGTCTTAATCGCTTCAATCTGCGGATCTTGGCTCAGGGTCACGCTTGTTGGCGTGCTGCCCGCACCGGGCCCATTGTTGGATATGTCATCCACCGCGGTGCCATTGGGGTCATCTGCCTCGGCCAAAACCGAATTGTTAAACCCGCCCGCATCAATATCAGCCTGCGAAATCGGATAATCCAACACGTAAATCCACGTCTCGCCCACGCTCAGGCTGCCGTCCCCATCCGTGTCCCCTCGGTCAAATGCCGGCACAGGCGCGGGGCTGATTGCGGCCCCACCATTGGGTGTCAACGTGTCTGTCAAAACTGGCGCGCCAAGGGTCACATTACCTGTGTTCTCAACCGCGATCTCAAACGTCACGATATCATCGACCTGCGGTATCGCAGGCACCGTGCTCGCCACCGTTTTCACCGCCTCAAGCGATGGGTCCGGCACCACGGTAATCGGCGTCGGATCATCGCCGCTGCCTGTGCCATTGTCCGACGTATCTTGCACCGCCGCACCACCGGGATCAGTGGCAGTCGCCACAACCGAATTGCTCAATCCGCCCGCATCCACATCCGCCTGCGTCAGCGTATGCTCAACCCGGTAGGTCCACGTCTCGCCCACATCAAGGCTGCCGCTTGGGGCCAAATCACCGCCCTCAAAAATCGCCACCGGAGCCGGGCTCACAATCGTGCCATCCCCCCGCGCAAGCGTATCGCTCAACACCGGCGCACTCAGGGTCACGTTGCCCGTATTGGCAACCGTCACCTCAAATACCACCACATCATCCACCATCGGCGCAGCCGCGACCAACCGCACGGTCTTAAGGACCTCAAGCGCCCCCGCCGATGTGATCGGCACCACCGTCGGGTCATCCCCGTCGCCCGCGCCATTGTCAGAGGTATCTTGCACCGGCGCGCCGCTTGGATCATTGGCCGTGGCCACAACCGAATTGCTGATCCCGCCCGCATCCACATCTGATTGCGTCAGGGTATAGGTCACCTCAAAGGTCCACGTCTCTCCGACATCAAACACACCAATCGTGCCCGCATCACCACTTTGGAAAACCGGTATCGGACCCCCCGGCAAAGGCGCCGCCGCGCCAACTTGGGTGACCGTATCAACCAAAACCGGGGCGCTCAGGGTCACGTTGCCCGTGTTGGCAACCGTCACCGCAAACACCAAATCAACCCCCGGCTCCAAAACCGGCGGCACCACTGGCAGGGTCTTAACCACCGCCATCGCAGCGGCCCCCTCCTCAACCGCCACCGCGGCATTTGCCGTGGCCTCGGGTGGATCGATCCCTGCGGGCGTCGTACTCGTCGCCGTCACCACATTGGTCAGGGGTGCCCCTGCATCAATATCCTCTTGCGTCACCTCATATGTCGCCGTCAGGGTCACAATCTCGCCGGGCTGCATCACCGCAATTGGGCTGTCCGCGATGCTCAAGGGCGCTGTGCCACTGGCGCTGGTCTGTTGGTCATCCAACGTCACATCAAACAAACGCACCGTGCCCGAATTGGTGACCGTATAGGTATAGGTGATCTCATCACCCACCATCACACCCGCCGTCTCAGAGGCGACCTTCGCAATCCCAAGGCCCGTCGTGCGTCCACCGTCCACCGTGGCTTGGGTGTCGTCGGTCAAAACCGGCCCACCAAATTCGTTGGGCATTTCCACATCGGCCAGATTGGTCACAAAGCCCGCGTCAACATCATCCTGATCGGTCACATAGCTCGCGGTACACTGCAATTCATCGCCGGGTGCCAAGCCGCCCGCAGGCACCGGATCACACTGCACCGCCGCAATCAAATTATCGCTCACCACCGGCGTCTCGGTCAGGGTCACATTGCCCAAATTCGCCACCGTATAAAGATAGGTCAACGTCTGCCCCGGCGCATCAAACGTGCCGTCCGCCAAGGGCCCCGTGCCCACTTTGGCAATCCCAATCATCGGCTCGCGCAGCGGCCCGTCAATGGTCTCATCGCCCGTGCCCGCAGTCGTCCCGCCCGTCACAGGCACGCCCACCGCCGTCGCGGTATTCAGGATCTCGCCCGCATCCACATCCGCCTGCTGCACCACATAATCAAACGTACAACTGTCGTCGCTCTCCCCCGGCGCAAGGCTCGCCACAGGACATGTGCCCGCCACGATACTATCCGTCACCGCGATATTGTTAACCGTGACGTTCCCATCATTGGTCACCGTCACCCGAAAGCTCACCGTTTCACCAACACTCGAAAAATCCGTCGGCGCGGCACCGGCCACAAAATCCTTTTCCACGGTCAAAAGCGGCGCAGGCACCGCCACCGGATACGTCGTGCTGCCATCATCGGTCACGATCACGCCCTGCGGACTTGCCCCTTCGGCATCCGCCGTGTTGCTGATCGACTGCCCATCCAAATCGCCCTGCATCACCTCATAGGTGCCGTTGCACACAATCGTCTCACCCGGCGCAATCACCCGGTTCATCGGATCAGACCCACCACCAGAACAGCTCAGACCCGACAACATCGGATCGCTCACGATCACATTCGAAATCGTCTGATTGCCGGTATTCGCAAC
>JALZWD010000275.1 GCA_023300365.1 Flavimaricola sp.
TGCTATGTGCCGGGCGGCAAATTTCCGATGGTCGCCTCTGCGCATATGTCGGTCCTGACGGCCTCCGTCGCGGGCGTGCCCCGCATCGTGGCCTCGGCCCCACCGCAAAACGGCAAGCCCCACCCCGCCATTGTCGCCGCAATGCACCTTGGCGGCGCCCATGAAATCTATGTGCTCGGCGGCATGCAGGCCGTGGGCGCCATGGCCATCGGCACCGAAACGATTGAACCGGTGCATATGCTTGTCGGCCCCGGCAACGCCTTTGTGGCCGAAGCCAAACGCCAGCTCTATGGCCGCGTCGGGATTGATCTTTTCGCAGGGCCTACCGAGACAATGGTGATCGCAGACGAGACCGTCGACGCCGAGCTTTGCGCCACCGACCTGTTGGGTCAGGCCGAGCATGGCTATAATTCCCCCGCCGTCATGGTCACCAACTCCGAGACGCTCGCCCGCGAGACATTGGCCGAAATTGACCGCATCCTCGACATCCTCCCCACCGCCGAAACCGCGCGGACAAGTTGGGAGGATTACGGCGAGGTGATCGTGTGCTCTACCTACGACGAAATGCTCGATGTCGCCAACGACATCGCGTCCGAGCATGTCCAAGTGATGACAGACCGCGACGACTGGTTCTTGTCGGGCATGCACTCCTACGGCGCCCTGTTTCTTGGCGCCCGCACCAATGTCTCTAACGGCGACAAGGTCATCGGCACCAACCACACCCTGCCCACCAAAAAGGCCGGGCGGTATACCGGTGGCCTCTGGGTCGGCAAATTCCTCAAAACCCACAGCTATCAACGCATCACCACAGACGAGGCGGCGACACTTGTGGGCGAATACGGATCGCGTTTGTGCATGCTCGAAGGGTTCGTGGGCCACGCCGAGCAATGCAACATCCGCGTGCGTCGCTATGGCGGCATCAATGTGCCATACGCGCAGGGTGCGCCTTACCGCGCGGACAACAAATCATAAGGACCGCCACCCATGAACTTGCCCCAAACCCCCTCGCTGCGTCTTGACGGCAAACACGCCCTCGTTGCGGGCGCCTCTTCTGGCATCGGGGCGGCCTGTGCCGTGGCCTTGGGCGCGGCCGGAGCTAAGGTCACCATCGCCGCACGGCGTCTGGACAAACTTGACGCACTGGCCGCCGACATGCGCGCCGCTGGTATGGCGGTCCAAACCCTGCAAATGGATGTGGCCGATGTTGCCACCACCCAAAAACAGGTCGCCGAACATGGCCCCTTTGATGTGTTGCTCAATTCCGCTGGCCTCGCGCGGCATTCCTCCGCGCTTGAGGCCAACGAGGCCGATTTTTCTGCCGTAAGTGACCTCAACATCAAAGGCGCCTATTTCCTCACTCGCGCCGTCGCCGCAGGCCTGATTGCTGCGGGCAAACCCGGCAGCCTCATCAATATCTCAAGCCAAATGGCCCATGTCGGCGGCATTGATCGCTCGGTCTATTGCGGCACCAAACACGCGGTCGAAGGGTTCACCAAAGCAATGGCAATCGAATGGGGCCCTTCGGGGATCCGCGTCAACACGATCTGCCCCACCTTTATCCGCACCGCCCTCACCGCCCCCACATTCGCCGATCCTGTTCGCGCCGCTTGGATCAACGAGAAAATCAAATTGGGCCGGGTGGGCGAAGTCGAAGACATGATGGGCCCTTGCGTCTTTTTGGCCTCCGACGCCTCGGCCCTGATCACGGGCACCAGCCTGCTTGTCGATGGAGGTTGGACAGCCGATTGATGCCAGACACCCGCATCACCTCCCAAGACGTGGCCCGCCTCGCAGGGGTCAGTCAATCCGCCGTCAGCCGCGTGTTCACGCCCGGCGCATCCGCCTCCGAGGCCACCGCCGAAAAGGTCAAACGCGCCGCATCCCAGCTTGGCTACCGCCCCAACCCCCTCGCGCGGGCGATGATAACGGGCAAAAGCCGGATCATCGGCCTTGTGGTGGCCTACCTCGACAATCAATTCTATCCCCTCGCGCTTGAACGCCTGTCCAACGCGCTTCAGGCCAAGGGCTATCACATCCTCGTCTTCACCGCCCCCAACACAGGCGAGATCGACAAGATCATGGAAGAGCTGCTCGATTACCACGTCGACGGGATCATCACCGCCTCTGTCGCCATGTCCAACAGCCTGACCGAAACCTGCGCCGCCGCTGGCATCCCCGTGGTCATGTTCAACCGCGGCCAAGACGGCGCGGGGCTGTCGTCTGTTACGTCCGCCAATATCAAAGGGGGCCACAAGGTCGCCGACTTCCTCGTCGCGGGCGGCCACAAACATATCGCCCACATCGCCGGTTGGAGCGGCTCTTCCACAGGCCGCGACCGCGCACTGGGCTTTACCCAAGGGCTGGCGTCCCACGGCATGCATCCCCTTGATGTCATCGACGGCATGTTCAGCCGCGACACCGCAACCCAAGCCACACGCACGTTGATGTCCGCACACATCCCGCCCGACGCGATTTTTGTCGGCAACGATCACATGGCCTTTGCGGTGATGGACGAGTTGCGCAAACATGATCAAACCGTCTCGGTGGTCGGCTACGACGACGTGCCCCTCGCCTCTTGGGGGGCCTACAAGCTCACCACCGTGCGCCAGCCCGTCAATCGCATGGTCGAGGCCACAATCGACACGCTTCTGGGCCAAATAGACGCCCCCCAAACACCCCCCCAAAAAATTGAAATCGACGGGCCGCTTATCCTGCGCACCTCCGCCCGCATACCCAAGGACTGGACATCATGCAGGGTTTCTCAAACCGCTGGAAAGACTTCCCCGACTACATCATCGGCGTCACCCAAGAGATCTGGGAAGGCCGCGGTGTCGGCACCCTCAATCACTATTACTCCGAGGATATCCCCGTCCGCTCGCCCATGGGTGTCTCCATCGGCAACGTCGCCACGATGGCCGCAACCATGGCCACGATCAACGAATTCCCCGACCGCGAGTTGCTGGCCGAAGACGTGATTTGGTCGCACAGCGACGAACACGGCTATCTTTCGTCACACCGCTTGCTGACCAAGGCCACGCATACACGCGACGGCGCCTTTGGCCCGGCCACGGGCAAACACTGGGTGGTGCGCGTCATCGCCGATTGCGCGGCCCGCGACGACACGATCTATGATGAATGGCTGATCCGCGACTATGGCGGCATCGTGCGACAGTTGGGCATGGACCCGCGCCAATACGCCACCGATTTGATCGCCTCCGAGGGCAACACACCCGCCCCCGTCTTCACCCCCGCCATCGACGTGCCCGGCGATTACAAAGGCACAGGCAACACCAACGAATGGGGCGCAAAATACGCCATCATCCTGCAACGCATCATGGCCAACGACTTTAACGCGGTGAACGAGGATTTCGACCGCGCCGTGATCGGCGAATACGCAGGGGCCAAAACCAGCATTGGCCGCGAAGGCTGTCTCGAATTCTGGGTGGGCCTCAAATCGTCGTTCCCCAACGCCACCTTCAAAATCCACCACCAAATCGGCATGGACGCCGACATGCTCAGCCCCCGCGCCTCCCTGCGCTGGTCGCTTGACGGATTGCACGAAGGCTGGGGCAGTTTTGGCAAACCCACAGGCGCGCCCGTACATGTGATGGGCATGTGCCACGCCGAATTCGGCCCATGGGGCCTGCGCCGCGAATTCGCGCTCTATGATGAGATCGCAATCTGGAAACAGATTTTGATGGCAAATTAAGATGGACAATTACGCCAAACACCTCTTCACCGACGCCGTTCAGGCCGAACAAGAACGCGCGGGCATGCGCGACCGCTACGCGCAAACCTACGAACACCGCCTGCGCGATCCATTCGACGCCGACGCCCGCGGCTTTATCGAGACGTGCGAAACCGCCTTCATCGCCAGCTACGGTGCCAATGGCTGGCCTTACGTCAATCATCGCGGCGGCCCTGCGGGGTTCCTCAAGGTCACAGGCCCCGAGCAAATCTCCTTTGCCGATTACACCGGCAACAAACAATTCATCACCAAAGGCAACCTCGCCACAGATACGCGCGTCTCACTGATCCTCATGGACTACACACGCAGCGCCCGCCTCAAACTGCTGGGCACCGCCACGATGATCGACGCATCCGATGATCCCGCCCTCACCGAGCGCCTCGCCACCGACGGCCAAGGCCCCGTCGAGCGGCTCACCACCATCAACGTC